>JBIKWS010000476.1:0-4024 GCA_044356195.1 Cyanophyceae cyanobacterium | reverse complement strand
ATTGCCTCGACCGGGGCGAACCCTTGCAGGGACCGGTCAGCCTCCCGATCAGCCGCATTGGCCAGGAGATCGTGGACGCCGCGGTGAAGAGTGCGGCAACCGGGCGGACGGTGAAGTTGTGAACGTCCCGGGAACAGTGTGGGGACAGCACAGCCTGCGGGTCTGGTTGTTGCTGTGGGCTGTGTTCATGGCCACTCAGACGCAGGGCCAGTCGGCGCCCGTGGCGCTGCGGACCCGCGCGGAATCCCTGCGCGCCATGGAGTCGGTGATGGGCCGGATGCCGTCGGGACCGCGCGACGTTCCCAAGGTGGTGGTGCTTTCGGAGGTGCGTCGGGACGGCTGGGTGTTGCGGGACCTGACGTACGAGAGCCAGCCGGGAGCCGCGGTTCCTGCATACCTGATGTTCCCGGAATCCGCGCTGACCAATGGCACGCGTCACCCGGCTGTGCTGGGGTTGCACCAGACACATGCGGCAGGACGGAAGGTGGTGGTGGGTCTCGGGAATTCTCCCGACGACGCCTACGGTGTGGAATTGGTGAAACGCGGGTTCGTGGTGCTGGCACCGGCGTATCCGTTGCTCGCGGATCATCAACCGGACGTTCGCGGTCTCGGCTTCGAAAGCGGGACGATGAAGGCGGTCTGGGACAACCGGCGCGGGTTGGACCTGCTGGCGTCGCTGCCGTTCGTGTCCACGAACCGCGGCTTCGGGTCGATCGGCCATTCGCTGGGCGGGCACAATGGGTTGTTCACGGCGGCCTTCGACGAACGGATCCGGGTGGTGGTGACGAGCTGCGGCTTCGACTCGTTCCGGGATTACTACGACGGCAATCCGGCGGTGTGGGCGGAGGAACGCGGCTGGTGCCAGCTTCGGTACATGCCGGGGTTGCTCGCGTATCGCGGGCGGTTGGAGGCGTTGCCTTTTGACTTCGACGATGTGCTCGGTGCCATCGCCCCGCGGCGGGTGTTCATCAGCGCACCAAAGGGGGATTCGAACTTCCGATGGCAGAGCGTGGACCGCGTGGTGGAGAAGGCGCGGCCGCGTTGGGCCGAGGGGGGTGGTGTGGCCCCGGAAGTGGTGCATCCGGAGGGACCCCATCGGTTCCCGCCCGAACAGCGCGAACGGGCGTTCGTGATTTTGGAGGAAGGGCTGCGCTGAGTTCGAGGATTGAAGTGAAGGCCGGGTGCCCTCACCCGGCGGGGGCAAGGAACGCCGCGTGGGGGCCGCGGCCTACAGCTGGAAACCTGCGCGGAATGTGCGTAGGTTGGCAGGCGTGCGGTCGATGCCGCCGAACCGAGGATTCACATGCCACTTTCAAAAGCTGCGCTCTGGGCGCGATTCCAGCAGACCTACACCGAGTTTCCTGCCGCGGGTCTGGCCCTGGACCTGAGCCGGGTTGATTTTCCGGACGGGTTCCTGTCCACGATGGAAACCCCGTTGAAGCAGGCGTTCGCCGCCATGGAGGCCCTGGAGAAGGGGGCGATCGCGAATCCGGACGAGCAGCGGATGGTGGGCCATTACTGGTTGCGCGCCCCGGCGCTGGCCCCGACGCCTGCATTGCGCACCGAGATCGAACAGACCGTCGAGGCGGTGAAGGCCTTTGCCGCGGACGTGCACGCCGGGATCGTTGCCGGTCAGGGCGGGACGTTCACCGAGGTGCTCGTGATCGGCATCGGCGGCAGCGCGCTGGGACCCCAGTTCGTCGCCAACGCGCTGGGCCAGCCGACGACCGATCGGTTGACGCCGCACTTCTTCGACAACACGGATCCGGACGGCATGGACCGTGTCCTCGCGCGGCTCGACGGTCGGTTGGGTCGGACGCTGTGCGTGGTGATCTCGAAGTCGGGTGGAACTCCCGAGACGCGCAACGGCATGCTGGAAGCGGCGGCGGCGTATGCGGACGCGGGATTGGTTTTCGCGAAGCACGCGGTGGCCGTGACGGGCGTGGGCAGCAACCTCGACAAGACGGCGGTCGCCGAAGGCTGGCTGCGTCGGTTTCCGATGTGGGATTGGGTCGGCGGCCGGACGAGCGTGACGAGCGCAGTCGGGTTGTTGCCGGCGGCGTTGCAGGGATTGGACATCGCCGGGATCCTGGAAGGAGCCCGGGCCTGCGATGCGCAGACGCGGGTGGCGGACCTGAAGCAGAACCCGGCGGCGCAGCTGGCCTTGGCGTGGTACTTCCTCGGGGAAGGCCGCGGTTCCAAGGACATGGTGGTGCTGCCGTACAAGGATCGCCTGGAGCTGTTCTCGCGCTACCTCCAGCAGTTGGTGATGGAGTCGCTGGGCAAGGAACTCGACCTCGACGGTCGGGTGGTGAACCAGGGCCTGGCGGTGTACGGCAACAAGGGTTCGACCGATCAGCACGCGTACGTGCAGCAGTTGCGGGAGGGCGTGCTCAACTTCTTCGCGGTGTTCATCGAGGTGCTGTCGGATCGCAGTGGATCTGGCATCGAGGTGGAGCCGGGCGTGACCAGCGGCGATTTCCTCTCGGGATTCTTCCTGGGGACGCGGGATGCGTTGTACGAGAAGGGACGCCAGAGCCTGACGATCACGGTGGATCGGGTGACCGGGCAGACGGTGGGAGCGTTGATCGCACTGTTCGAGCGGGCAGTCGGGTTGTACGCGTCGCTGGTGCGGATCAACGCGTATCACCAGCCGGGCGTGGAAGCGGGGAAGAAGGCGGCGTCGGTGGTGCTGGCGTTGCAGCGGAAGGCGGTGGACCAGCTGAAGCATGATACGGCCACGGCTTACACGGCGGGTGACCTAGCCGCAGCGCTGGGGACGCCCGATGCGGCGGAGGCCTTGTTCAAGATCCTGAGCCACCTTGCCGCCAACGGGCGCATCACGCGGACGGGCGGGGCCGGTGTGGCCACGCAGTTCCGTGGGTGAAGGTTGTTGAACGCAGAAAACCCCGCGCGCATTCGGCGGTTGCCGGTGCGGGCGGGGTTTTTCGTGAGGGTCGTAGGGCTTACTTGGCCGCGGCGTACAGGGCGGCGACCTTGTCCCAGTTCACGACGTTCCAGAGCGCCTTGAGGTAGTCGGCGCGCTTGTTCTGGTACTTGAGGTAGTAGGCGTGTTCCCACACGTCGACGCCGAGGATGGGGGTGCCTTCGACGCCGGACAGGGTCTTGCCCATGAGGGGGTTGTCCTGGTTGGGCGTGGAGACGATCTCGAGCTTGCCGCCGTTGACGACGAGCCAGACCCATCCGGAGCCGAAGCGGCCGATGCCACCGGCTTCAAACTTCTCCTTGAAGGTGTCGAAGGAACCGAACGTGGCGGCGATGGCCGTGGCGAGTTCGCCCGTGGGCGTGCCGCCCTTGCCGGGGGCCAGGAGGTTCCAGAAGAAGGTGTGGTTCCAGTGACCGCCGCCGTTGTTGCGGACCGGGCCGCGGATGTTGTCGGGAACGGAGGGAAGATCGGCGATCAAGGCCTCGATGGACTTGGCTTCGAGGTCAGCGTTGCCGGCGATGGCCTTGTTGAGGTTGTCCACGTAGGCCTTGTGATGGCGGCCGTGGTGGATCTCCATCGTGGCGGTGTCGAGATGGGGTTCGAGGGCTTCCTTGGCATACGGGAGCGGGGCGAGTTCGTGGGCCATACTGGTTCGTCGATCAGATGTTGTGAAAATGTCCCGGAGCACCGCAGGTGCGGCCAGGAGGTGGGCAGAGATTAGCAGCGGATCAGGGGACTGCAATCGTCCGGGGAGATTCCAGTTCTCAGAAACTCCCACCGTAGGCTGCGAGCCCCCACGCGCCGCTTCATAGACCCCGCCGGGTCCTTCAAACTGGAGACTGGCAGCTGGCAACTTCCCCTCTCCCCTTCCCACAAGTGGACAACAAACGATGACAAGCATGCGACAACGGGACGCCTTGCTGGGCGGAGGGGGCACCCGTAGCGTCTTCTCACTGTGAGCGACGCGTGCCCCGTGCCCGATTGCCAACCGGCGAATTGCCGGACGCCACAGCTTTGTCCGTTGAACCGGGTCCGTGCGGGCGAAACGGTGGTGGTGAAGCAGCTCAACGGCACGCC
>JBIKWS010000473.1:0-4031 GCA_044356195.1 Cyanophyceae cyanobacterium | reverse complement strand
GGAAGCTGGGCGGAACCGAGTTGGAAGATCCAGGTCGGGACCTCGTTGGTGACAATGGACACGCCTATCGCCTGAAGTGCGGCGCGCACGTACCCGGCATCCCGGGCGCGGTCCGGGAGGTGGACGATCGCCACCCGGGAAGGGGACGGTTGCAGGCCCTCGGGCGGCGTGGCTGGCACGGCATTCCACCGGATGCGCAGATTTGAAAGGGAGGGGCGGTCCCCCTGGAAAAGCGAGGCCCAGGTCGGGCCAAACACCCAGGCGTCGGACCCGGCGGCGAGCCGTCGATCCGCCTCGCGGAGCAGCGACCAGACCGGGGTGTGGATGTTGGGAGCGGAAGACTGGGTCGGGTCGTTGATCTTGGGAAAGCCCGGTGACAACCAGCGCGGTTCAAACCCTTCCCGGATCCGAAGCTTCCAGTCCTCGAAATGCGGGCCTGACAGGGGAGTGCCGGGAAGGAGCAGGCACCATCGCGCCGGGGACGGTGTCCGGGGCGTCCAGACCAGACCCGCGAGGGCCAGCGCCAGGATGCCGAGGAGGGCGCAGCGCAGGAGGAAAATTGGCCAATCGTGGAGGGTCAGCGCGCGGGAGGACCGTTGACGGGCGAGGAAGGGACGCAGGCTTCCGACGCGCACCACGGGCGACGGCCGACGCCAGAGATGGATCACGACCGGGATGGCGAGTGCTCCCAGAGCGAACAATCCCAGCGGATGGAGGACCTGAAACATGACGAGGCTCAGGTGCGCTTCCGGCGGCGAAGAAGGGCGTGAAGGCAACGTTCCAACGGTTGGTCGCTGGTGATGGGGAGGTAGTCGAAACGGGCATTCCCCCAGGCACTGCGCCAGGCCCGACGCGAGGCTTCCTGTGCGTCCAATGCCTGCTGCCGCACGGCCGAGGCGTCCGTTTCGAGGATCCGCCCTGTTTCCCATTCCTCCAGTCGGACCGGGCCTTGATACGGGAAATTGAGTTCGTCCTCGGCGATGAAGTGAAGGCAGAGCACCTCATGCTGGCGGGCGCGCAACGGGACAAGCGCCGCCCGGATCTCGCCGTCGTGCTCGTGGCCGTCCGTGAGAAGTACGGTGAGTTGGCGGGTGGCGGCCGCTCCGGTGGAACCGGTGTTCGAATCGGTCCGACCCATGGCGTGCGCCAAGAGGTGGGGTTCCACGGGCCAACGCCCCTGGGGTTCGAGCGCGGCGAGGCGACGGACGATCTGTTGCAGCGGTTGCCGGTGTCCGGCGGTGGAAACGGAGGAAATCTCCCCGTTGGAAACGACATGCAGCGCCACGGGATCCCCCTGGATTTCTGCGATCAGCGCGAAGGCGGTCGCCAGCGAGCGGGCGCGGTCGAATTTCCGCGGATCGTTGCTACGACTTCCGCGATGCGCCATCGAGGCGGTGGCGTCGAGGACGAGGGCGACGGCCACGCGGGTGTCGACATCGCTTTCGCGGAGGAAGAAGCGATCGGAGCGGGCGAACAGTTTCCAGTCGATGTGACGGGTTTCGTCACCCGGTTGGTAGGCGCGGTACTGACTGAACTCCCGGGATCGGCCCGGGTGCAGGCTGGGATGGAGACCGGCCACGGCACCGGCCACGAGACGACGGGCGGCGAGCGTCAGTTGCCCGACGGCCGCCCGCAGCGGCGCCTCCAGAAGCGGCGTGGACGGCGTTTCCATCACCTCAGCGGATCGTGGGGAACGGGGAGGGCGGCGATCAATTCGCGGACAACCTGGTCGCGCGTGACGTTTTCAGCCTCGGCCTCGAACTGGAGGATCAAGCGATGGCGCAGGACCGGAGGTGCCAGAGACTGGATGTCATCCAGGGTGACGGCGAACCGGCCCGCGAGCAGGGCACGGGCCTTGGCGGCGAGCACCAGGGATTGACCTCCCCGGGGACCGGCACCCCAGCGGATCCAGCGACCCACCACGGGATGGGTCTGGTCGCGCGTGCTGCGGACGAGGCGGTTGAGGTAGTCGAGCAGGGGGTCGCTGAGAAGCACGCGGCGGGTGAGGCCCTGAAGCTGGAGGATTTCCCTGGCGGACATCACGGGGGTGATGGCTTCCCCCGGGCCGCCGGTGGTTCGCGTCAGCAGGGTCTTCTCCTCCTGTTCGGTCGGGTAGCCGATGGTCAATTGCAGGAGGAACCGGTCCAGTTGGGCTTCCGGCAGGGGATAGGTTCCCGCCTGTTCCATCGGATTCTGGGTGGCGAGAACGAAGAACGGGCGCTCGAGGGCATGGGTTTTGCCGCCATACGTCACGCTGCCTTCCTGCATCGCTTCCAGGAGGGCCGCCTGGGTCTTGGGCGGCGTGCGGTTGATTTCGTCGGCGAGGATCAACTGCCCGAAAATGGGGCCGCGGTTGAACTGGAAGAAGCGGCGTCCGGTGGCCTGATCCTCCTCCAGCACCTCGGTGCCGATGATGTCGGAGGGCATCAGGTCGGGGGTGAACTGGATGCGGTGAAAGGTCAGGGAAACCGCCTGCGCGAGGCTGCGGATGAGCAGCGTCTTGCCGAGGCCGGGCAGGCCTTCGAGCAGGCAATGGCCTCCGGCCAGAAACGCCGTCAGCAGTTCATCGACCACCCGTTGCTGACCGACAACCGCCTTGGCGATCTCGGCCCGGAGACGGGGCAATCGTTCCAGGAGTTCCACGGCTTCGTGTTCCGCCAGTTCATTGGGTGCAGGCATGGTGCAAAGGGGAGGCGTCCCGTCAGAGACCCAGGGCGTACGCGACGATGTTGACGCCGAACTTGGTGTTGTCCTCGGCGAGGAACCGCTTGTTGCGAAAGTCGTAATCCCATTCGCAGCCGTAGTCCTTGTTCGAGTAAAGCACGGCGATCCGGCCATTGATCTCGATCGCCCGGAGGTGATCGTGGACGAGATCGTCGCCCCAACCGTTCAGTTCGAAGGAGGTCGTGGGTGGGCCGGTGAAGTTGAAAAAGGCCCGGTAGAGGGCGTGGTCATTGGGAACCTTGGCGAGCGCATCGGGGCCGAACAGCGCCGCCATCTGGGCCTCGAACGATTTGGCGAAAAGCCCGTCGACGTCGTGGTTGCAGTCATCGACGAACACGAACCCGCCGCGTCGCACATACCGCTCGAAGTTCACTCGCTCCCGCTCGGAGAACTGCACGAGCCGACGTCCGCTGAGGTAGCAGAACGCGGCATCGAAAAGCTCGGCACCGGACAGCGGAACGACGACCTCCCGCGGATGAACGGGAAGCGTGGTGTAGGCGACGAGGGAATCGAGCAGGTTGGCTGGCATCCGAGGGTCGACCTTGTCCCAGTCACCGGAGTCGTACTGGAGCCGGGAGAAGGCGAACTCGGACATAGCGCTCGGATCAGACAGCGTCGGACAGGCTGGAGAACGTGAAGTCGCGGACGACCATGGGTGGAATGAGGCTGCCCTTGACCCGCGTCGGGCGACCGAGGGCTTCCAGGTTGTTGAGCATGATCACGGGCGACTCGTTGAACCGGAAATTCTTGAGCGGATGACGGATCTCGCCGTCCTCCACGTAGAAGGTGCCGTCGCGGGTGAGGCCGGTGTGGAGCAGGGTCTGGGGATCGACCATGCGGATGTACCAGAGGTTGGTGACCAGCACGCCACGTTTCACGCCCTTGATGAGCGCTTCCAGGCTGGTTTCGGTGCCGTCCATGATGGTCGGTCCTCCGCCGAGGGCCACCTTGTCTTCCGACAACTCCTTCTTGCGCGCCCAGAATCGGGAATAGCGGAGATTGCGCACGACCCCGCCCTCGAACCAATCGATCCGGCGCTGCGGCAGGCCGTCCTGGGTCCATTTGCTTCCCGGCACTTCCGGGTTGAGCGGGTCCGAATAGAGGCGGACCCGTTCATCCAGGAGCTTTTCGCCCTGGCGTGTTCCGCCGCCTGCCTTGCTCAGATAGGACCTGCCTTCTTCGGCGGAACGGGCGTCCATGGATCCGACCATCAGGTCGATCAGGGTCCCCGCCGCGGCGGGTTCCAGGATGACCGTGTACTTCCCCGGTTCAATGGCGCGCGCCCCCTTGGACATCGCGGCCTTCCG
>JBIKWS010000474.1:0-4031 GCA_044356195.1 Cyanophyceae cyanobacterium | reverse complement strand
CGCGCTTCACGCCGGGGAGCATGACGGAGACGCGGCCCTGGTTGACGTCCTTGTCGACGAGGTAGACGCCGCCGGCGGCCATGGTGGGGGTGGCGGGTACGGGCGGGGCCTTTTCGCCGGTGAAAGGCCAGTTGGCGAAGAGGGTTTCGAGCTTGGCGATGAGTTCGTCGCGGTCGAAGTCACCGGAGGCGGAGACGACGAAGTTGGCGGGGTGAAACCACTTCTGGTGATAGGCCTTGAGGTCGTCGATGGAGAGGGCGTTGAGGGACTTCTCGGTGGAGATGCGGGAAGCCCAGAAGTTGGTGCCGTAGGCGAGGCGCTGGGCCTCCATCGCCTGGATGGAGCCGGAGTCGTCGTTGCGCTGCTTCATGCCCTGGATCGACTGCTCGCGGTGGAGGTCGAACTTGTCCTTCTGGAAGCGCGGCGCGGTGAGGACCTCGCGCAGCAGTGCAAGGCCTTCGGGCAGGTCCTTGGAAAGGAGATTGAGGGAGACGTTGCCGGCGTCATCACCGATGCCGGAGGAAAGGCCGGCGGCGAGGAAGGCGAGGCGTTCTTCCAGTTCCTCGGCAGTCTTCGACGCGATGCCGCCGCGGACGAGGAGGTAACCGGTGAACTCGGCGAGGCCTTCCTTGCCATCGGGTTCCAGGTAGGAGCCGCAACGGACCATGACGGAGATGGTGACGAGCGGGAGTGCGCGGTCGGGGGCGATGTAGGCGACAGGGCCTGCCTTGAGCTGGACGCGGTAATCGGCGGGCTTGGGCGGCTCGTAAGTGAGGGCGGGGAAGGAGAGCTTCTCCGGGCGGTCGGGGATCTCGGCGAGAAGGCCGGAAGCGGCAGTGGCGAGGGTGAGGAGAGAGAGGGCGATTGCTTTCATGGCGGTGAGCTTCGCGTTGGGAGGAAAGGGTGGATTCGAGGAGGGAGGTGGCCGGGGTTATTTCTTTTCGAGTTCGGCGATGCGGGCCTCGAGCTTGCGGACGATGATCTTCTGGAGTTGCTGGCGCTTGGGATCGGTACCGGCGGGTTGGCCCTGGATGCCGGCGAGCATGGCCTTGAGCTGGGCGGCGTCGGTGGTCTCGGTGATGCGCTTGGTGAACTGGCGGGCCATGGGCTTCTGGTCGGCGGACAGGCCGGCGAAATCGGGGTCTTCACCGGCCCCACCGCTGCCGGGCTTCCGGGTGAAGTGGGCGACGGCGCGGTTCTCCTTGGTGAAGTACTTCTTCACGACGCGCTGGATGTCCTCGGGGGTGACGGCCTGGATGCGCGGGCCGGACTCGTTGATCTCGCGCCAGTCGCCCATGCCCTCGGAAAAGATGATCTGGTAGAGCATGCCGAAGGTCGTCGTGAGGCGGCGGTACTCGGCGGCGGCGAAGTTGTTCTTCACCTTCTGGAGTTCGTCGGCGGGGATCGGTTCGGTGGCGAGTTTCTCGATCTCGGCGTAGACGGACTGTTCGAGTTCATCGAGGGACTTGCCGTCCTTGGCTTCGGCGGAGGCGTTGAACATGCCGGCCCACTTCATCGGGCGGTTGGCCGCGCCGGCGTCGCTGGCGACCTGGCGACCGAGCACGAGACCTTTGTAGAGACGGCCGGTGCGGCCGTTCAGAAGTTGCTCGATGACCTCGAGGACGTAGGAGTCCTTGTGGCCGAAGGCGACGGTGCGCCAGAGGATGTCGACCTGCGGGTTGACCTCGGCTTCGGCGTTGTAGCGTTTCTCGGCGGAGGACTGGATCTCGAGGGTGGTGACCTCGGGCGGTGGTTGGTTGCCGCGGGGGATGCGGCCGAAGTATTCGCCAACGAGCTTCTCGGCCTGGTCGGCCTTGAAGTCGCCGACGAGGATCAGGGTGATGTTCTGCGGCTGGTAATAGAGCGCGTAGAACTCGTCAGCCTGCTTCTTGGAGATCGCGGGGATGTCGCTGGGCCAGCCGATCACGGGCCAGTTGTAGGGATGGGCATCCCAGAACATGGCGTTGAACTGTTCGGCGAACTTGCCGGTCGGGGTCGACTCGGTGCGCATGCGGCGTTCCTCGAAGACGACGTCGCGTTCGGCGTAGAACTCGCGGAAGACGGGGCGGAGGAGGCGTTCGGATTCCATCCAGCACCACAGCTCCAGCTTGTTGGAGGGGACCTCGATGAAGTAACCGGTCATGTCCTCGGTGGTGAACGCGTTCATCTTGGTCGCGCCCGCCGTGGTGTAGATGCGGTCGAATTCGTTTTTGACGAGGAGGGTGCGCTGTTCCTCGAGGAGCCGCTTGAACTCCTGTTCCAGCTCGCGGTACCGGTCGGTGCGGGACTCCGGGCTGGTGATGTCGGTGACCTCGCCGCGACGGAGGGCGGTGCGCATCTTCGACTCCTCCTGGCGGATGAGTTCCCGGATCTTCTCCTGTTCGCCGATGATCTCGAGGTCGCGCTTGGCGTCCTTGGTGCCGAGGGTGGGCGTGCCCTTGAACATCATGTGTTCGAAGAGGTGCGCGATGCCGGTGATGCCGGGGCGTTCGTTGGCGGAACCGACGTGGGCGACCCAGCCGCCGGCGATCCGGGGTTCCTCATGCCGTTCGACGAGGAGGAGCTTGAATCCGTTGGGAAGCTGTTTCTCCACCACGGGAATCTTCTGTCCGAGGACAGGAATTGCCGCGGTTGCCGCCACCACCACCGACATCAGGAAGCGCTTCATAATCCGTGAGGCCAAAGAAGCACCCGACGCCTTCCGGGTCAATCTTGGGGGAAGATTCCAGGTTGAAGATTCCAGTTTGAAGGCGGGAAGTTCGAAGTTCGGAAGATGACTTCTCCTCTTCAAACCGCCCCGCATCCATGAATGGTTTTGGGGCGGCGATGTCCTCATCGCCGTGGAAAATGGCTCCGGAACGGCGACGAGGACGTCGCCTCCCCGTTTCGTGGCCTTGAAAATTGAAACTGAAAACCAGGAACTCCCGCCGGGTGGGGGCACCCGGCGTACAAAGTGGAACTCGGTTCCTTGAACTTTGGGGTGTTGGGATGCAGAAATCCGCGATGAAGTTTGTTTCGCAACTGGCGACGCTGCCGGTGTACGTGCCGGGACGTCCGATCGAGGAAGTGGCCCGGGAGCATGGGCTGGAGCCATCGACGGTGATCAAGGTGGCCTCGAATGAGAATCCGCTGGGGCCGTCGCCGAAGGCGTTGGCGGCCATGCGCGGGGTGTTGGACCAGTTGCATCTGTATCCGGATGGAAGCTCGTTTTACCTGAAGCGGGCACTGGCGGAGAAACTGGCGGTGGAGCCCAGCCAGATCGTGTTGGGCAATGGATCGAACGAAGTGCTGGAAATGATCGGGCACGCGTTCCTGGAACCCGGAGCCGAGGTGGTGGTTTCGCAGTATTGCTTCGCGGTGTACCCGATCGTGACGGCGCTGTTCGGGGCGAAGCTTGTGACGGTTCCGGCGCGTCCGGACCTGGGGGCGGACATTCCGGCGATGCTGCGGGCGATCACGCCGGCGACGCGCGTGTTGTTCCTGGCGAACCCGAACAATCCCACGGGCAACCTGGCCAGCCGGGAGGAGATCAGCATCCTGCTGGCGGGGGTTCCGTCGCACGTGCTGCTCGTCCTCGACGAGGCCTACATCGAATACCTGAATGATCCGATCGACTGCCTGTCGCTGGTCCGCGCCGGGGTGCAGCCGAACGTGATGCTGGTGCGGACGTTCTCGAAGATCTTCGGGTTGGCGGGGCTGCGATTGGGCTATGGCATTGGATCGACGGCGGTGATCGCCGGGATCGAGCGCACGCGCGAGCCGTTCAACATCAATTCCATCGCGCAGGCAGGCGCGTTGGCGGCATTGGAAGACCGGGAGCACCTGGCGCAGACGCGCGCGTTGAATCGCGAGGGACTGGCCTACCTTCAAGGCGTGTTCCGCAAGCTGTCGCTCGATTACGTCCCGACGCAGGCGAACTTCCTGCTGGTGAAGGTGGGCGACGGACAACGGGTGTTCGCCGCGATGCAGAAGGAAGGCGTGATCACCCGGCCTATGGGCGGATATGGCCTGGGCGAATGGCTGCGGATCTC
>JBIKWS010000472.1:0-4036 GCA_044356195.1 Cyanophyceae cyanobacterium | reverse complement strand
CGCCCGGATCAGCAGCGCCTTGAGATACCGTGGGAGATGCCCCATGACGGCGGGGCTGTAGCGCTCCGGGAACCGCGGCGGGACCAAGGCCGCCAACTCGGCATGCAACCCCGTGGGCGCGGCGGCGGGCGGTGCCGGGAGCTTCGGCTTGACCCCAAGCTGGCTCAGGTCGGTCAGCACCTTGGCTTTCGCCGCAGCAGCGGGCACGGCACTCGGGGCGGTGCCCAGCTTCTGGGCCACCTGACGTCGCATCTCCAGGATGCCGCCGATGCGGTCCACCAACGGAGGCACGACTCCCCGCAACCGCTCGCGGGTCTCGTCCACCGCCTTTTGGAATGCAGTGGCGAGAACGCTGCCGCCGGAAGCACCACAGCCCGCAGATGGGCATACGTCGACGACACCAGGTCATCCAGGTCGCCCAAGGCAGCGTAGAGGAGCGCGTGTTTCGCGAGCGACCGCAGATCGCGGTGCGCCCACGCCAGATCCTTCTGCAGCACCTGTTCGATCAGCCGCCGGATTCCTTCAAGGGATGCCTTCCGTGCCGCTCCTTCCGCGCGGAAGAGCCGCACCGAAACGCCGGCCTCCTCAACGGCAAGCCCCGGCCAACCCAACACGGGAAGCCCCCCCACTTCCTCCACCAGCACCGACGCCGGCAGGTCCCCGAAGGACCATCCGGTGAGTCCGAAACGTTCCCATTGCCGCGCGGCGCGGGCCCACGCCCCGGATTCTTCGACCTGTTTCGTGACCGCCTTGGGCAATTGCCCGCGAATCGATCCGAAGTCGCGCCCGCTGCCCACCACCTTGCCGTCGTTCGAGACCACCTCGACGCGCGGGCGCAGGTGCGCCGGCACTGCCGAGTCGGCCCACGAATCAGGCTGAACCGCGACCCCGTACTTCTTCCGCAGGAACGCCGCGAGATCGTAGAGCAGGCTCGGCCCCGACGGCTTCAAATCGCGCACGATCTCCTCGACCTTGGGCGGAAACGGCATCAGGTCGCGTCGATACGCCTTGGGCAACGCCCGCAGCAGTTCCATCACAAGGTCCGTGCGCAAGCCCGGCACCGACCACTCGACTTCGGACGGAGCGAGACTGCGGGCCACGTCGAGATTCAGGCGCACCGTGACGCCGTCATGATCCTCGCCGGGAGCGTACGCGTAACGCAGTTCCGTCGCCTGCCCGCCCAAGGGCACCGCGTCCGGGAAGGCGTTGGCATCGTAGGCGAGGTCCATGCTGCCAATCAGATCCTCGTCCCGGACGCACAGGAATTGCGGATCCGACTGGCCGCGCACCAAGCGGTCCAACTCGTCCATCGAGGAGACGTTGCGGATGCGTTCGGCGTAGAAATCGAACAGCGCCTGGTCCGCGTCGCGCAGCACGTTCCGCCGCACGCGTGTCTGCCAGTTCTCGATCTTCTCGCGCACGGTGCGGTTGTGGACGACGAACGGGTAGCGCGCCGGCCGCCGCGCCACCACCTGCGTTGCCGCCCGGATCTGGCGTCGCAGGCGCGTGTCGTCATTGCCGCGTTCGTCCTCCTCGTCGCCCGGCGGATCCATCGTTTCCTCCACCAAGGCGGAACGGATGAAGATCGCGGTGGCCTCGTCGGGATTGATGTTGGCGTAGGCGACCCGCCGTGATCGGACCTCCAGACCCTGGAAGGTCACCTTCTCCTCCACCAGCACGCGGCCGGCGGACGCGCTCCAATGCGGGTGCAGATGCGTGATCTTGCAGAGGTGGGGAGCCAGCTGGACGATCCACTCGGGGTCGATCCCCGCCACCGTGCGGGCGAACAGCTGCGAGGTCTCCACGATCTCACCCGCGACGATCCATTCCGGCTGCTTGGCCACGACGGGCTTGCCGCCCGGCGTGTTCGCCGGGGGCTCTTCCTCCGACTTTCCACGCCCCTTCCGCCCACCCGAATTGCGATCGCCGCGATCGTACATCGCCGACCCCGGAAACACCGTGAGCATGCGGTTGCCCGAGGCCTTGTAGACGTTGCGTTCCTCGCGCTGCGAGACGTGACCCAACAATCCCGAAAGGATTGAACGGTGCACGGCCTCGTACTCGGCGTTGCTCTCGTTCAGGTGCACTGCCTCAACGCCGTCGAGGGCATCGTACAACTGGGCGTGGAGGTCCTGCCACTCGCGCATGCGGATGTAGGAGAGGAAGTGGTTCCGGCAAAACCGGCGACGCTGGTTCTGGGTGCGTTCCTTCTCCCACTGGTCGTGCACGGCGTCCCACAGGCGCAGCAACGACAGGAAGTCCGAGCGCGGATCCACATGGCGTCGATGCGCGGCATCGGCCGCGTCGCGCTGGTCCAACGGACGCTCCCGCGGATCCTGGATGCTGAGCCCGGAGGCGATGATCAGGAGTTCGCGCGTGGCGTGTTCGCTCTGCGATTGAAGCAGCATCCGACCGAGCGTGGGATCGATGGGCAGGCGCGCGAGGTCGCGTCCCATGGCCGTGAGTTCACGCTGTTCATCGATCGCGCCAAGCTCCTGCAACAGGGCGTACCCGCCGGAGATCGACGCCGGGCTCGGTGGATTGACGAAGGGAAACGATTCAATCTCGCCCAGGCGGAACGCCTTCATCCGCAGGATCACCTCGGCGAGGTTCGCGCGCTGGATCTCGGGTTGGGTGAACGGCGGCCGCGATTGGAAGTCTTCCTCCGAATACAGCCGGATGCACACGCCATCCTGCACGCGGCCGGCACGGCCCTTCCGCTGGTTCGCGCTGCTTTGCGACACGGGTTCCACCGGCAGCCGGCGGGTGCGCGTCCGGGGGTTGTACCGACTCATCCGCGCCAACCCTGAATCGATCACGTACCGGATGCCCGGGATGGTCAACGAGGTCTCCGCAATGTTGGTCGCGATGACGACCTTGCGGTGCGCCCCCGTGGAGAACACGCGCTGCTGGTCGCTCGAACTGAGCCGGCCATAGAGCGGAATGATCTCCGCATCCCGCCCAATGCGACCCTCCAGTTGATCGCTGGTCTCGCGGATGTCCCGCTCGCCCGGCATGAAGATCAGGATGTCGCCAAACGAGGACTCATACAGGAGACGTTCCGCCTCCTGCACCGCCGCATCCACGAACGAGATCTCACCACGTTCCTCCGACGCGGCATCAATGGGGCGATAGTGCACCTCCACCGGGAACATCCGTCCCGAGACCTCGATGATGGGGGCGTTGTTGAAGGCTTTCGAAAAGGTCTGCGTGTCGATGGTCGCCGAAGTGATCAGGAGCTTCAGGTCCGGGCGTTCCTTCAGCAGTCCCTTCAGGTAGCCCAGCAGGAAGTCGATGTTCAGGCTCCGCTCGTGCGCCTCGTCGAGGATGATGGCGTTGTACTCCGTCAGCAACGGATCGCCCTGGATCTCCGCCAGCAGCATGCCGTCCGTCATCAGCTTGATGTACGTGTCATCGCCGGAGCGGTCGTCGAACCGGATCTTGCATCCGACCTCACGTCCCCAGCCCACCTGCAATTCCTCGGCGATGCGCTGCGAGATCGAGGTCGCCGCCACGCGACGTGGCTGGGTGCAACCGATCTTCGCCTCGATCCCCAACCCGGCCTCCAGGCACATTTTGGGAATCTGCGTCGTCTTGCCGGACCCGGTCTCTCCCGCCACCACCACGACCTGATGCGCGCGGATGGCCGCGACGATGTCATCCTTGCGGGCCGTGATGGGAAGATCGGGCGGATAGGTCGGCAGCGGGGCATGCGCCGCCCGGAGGGAACGCATCTCGGCTGACTTGCGAGCCTCCGCCAGCAAACGGTCCAGCAACGCGTCATGCGCCGCGGGGTGATGATGATCCCGGACCAATCGGACCATGCGTGACCCCAACCGCACCCAGTCCCACAACAGGCACTGGGGCAGCAGCGATTTCAGTTCTTCTACCCGGGCATCGTTCATCCGCGAGCCGCGGACAGTGCCAGATCTCCGCGGAGAACCAAGTTTCAGGATTCAAGTTTCAAGGCCCCGAAGGGGCAACCGGTGAAAGCCCGGGGTGGAACCCCGGGGACCACGCCACACAACGTCCTCTG
>JBIKWS010000471.1:0-4043 GCA_044356195.1 Cyanophyceae cyanobacterium | reverse complement strand
CCGGATCCGGAGGCGCTCCCCGGGCAGCCCGATGATGCGCTTGAGGTACAGGACGCTTTCGCCAGCCATGCGCACCGCGACCACATCCCCGCGTTGCGGCTCGCGCTTCAGGTAGGACCAACGGTTGATGAAGTTGACCTGGTTCAGCTTGTAGGTGGGTTCCATGCTGATGCCCGCCACCCGCATGGGCCGCAGCACATACCCGAACACCCCCCACGCCACCACGACGTACACAAGGATGCGCACCGCTGTCCGCTTCGGACTTCGTCCGATGACCCCAATCCAGAGGTAATGCCACCACGGCCGCGGCGCGGGTGCCGCCATTTCCTGGGTCTCTTCGTGATCGCTCATGCAGTTCGCTACCGACGCCGCCGAAGCTAGGCGGCCCATTCCGAACGGCAACGAGCATTTCGATGAAGCCTTCGACGTCCGTCTCCGTTACCGTGGCCTGACGTCCATGGATACTGCCACTCCGACGCCTCCAGCGCCTGCGCCGCCGGCCCTCAGCAAGGGACAGACCTTCATCCGCCGTCTCACCAGCACCGTCATCCTCTGGACCGTCGTCCTCACTGCCATCTTCTCCGGCAACCAATTCGTCCGCGAGTACGTCTTCCTCGGACTGATGCTGCTGCTCGCCTTCACCGGCCTGAAGGAGTTCTACGGCCTCGTCGAGAAGCGCGGTCTCGTCTGCTTTCCCACCTGGGGGATCATCAACGGCCTCCTGTTGATGGGGGCCACGTTCTACTACGTCACCATCTACCAACCCTCCCACGCCCACGCAGGACTTCCCGCACGCGCCAACGACTTCGAGACCATCGTCCTCATCATCTTCGTCCTCGGCCTCTGCGTCCGCGAATTCGTCTCCAAGAAGAACCAGTCCGTCGGCCTCACCGCCATCTCCACCACCCTCCTCGGCCTCATGTACGTGCCGTGGCTCCTCAACTTCCTCCAGAAGATCAATTTCTTCCCCGGCGTCGATGGCCGCTTCTACGTCCTCTACTTCATCCTCGTCACCAAGTTCAGTGACGTCGGTGCCTACTGCGTCGGATCCCTCATCGGACGCCACAAGATGATCCCGCGCATCAGTCCCGGAAAAACGTGGGAAGGCTTCGCCGGGGCCATTGTCGTCTCCACTGGCACCAGCGTTCTGTTCGCCCAGATCGCCGGGAAACACCTCGCCGGCATGACCGTCACCCACGCCATCATCCTCGGTGCCCTCCTCAGCGTCGCCGCCGTCATCGGCGACCTCATCGAATCCCTGTTCAAGCGCGAGGCCGGCGTGAAGGACTCCGGCAAGTTCTTCCCCGGCATCGGCGGCATCCTCGACCTCCTCGACTCCCTGCTCTTCAACGCCCCCATCATGTACCTCTACCTGCGCCACGTGCTCACGCACGCGTGAGGGGAGTTTTCAGATCCCAGATCCCAGTTCCCAGAACAGGCCAGCCGGCCACCACTCGCCACACGCGTCGCAATCGGCATCGGTATCGGAATCGGTATCGAAATTTCAGAGGGAAGAATCGGGTTCGATCCCGATCCCGATTGCGATCCCGATACCGAACAGCCCCCCATCCGAAGCGTCGCGACCCCACACCACGCCGAATGCCGGAGTCCAGGTTTCCAACTCCTCACTGCCCGGGCGGCAAACCCACCCGCACCAACCGCATCTCCCTTCCATCAAACTCCACCTCGGCATTCGACCCGATCACCTCGGCGACGAGATCCACCTCCGTCACCCCATCCACCACCGCAAACGCAAAGCTCACCGGCAGCCATTCCTCGCCGCTGACCATCACCAGGTCGGCCAACTCCCCACTGATCCGAAGGCCGGCTGCAGCACTGCCAACATTCCCCCGCCCCAGTCGCACCCGCCCTTCCATCCGGTACTCCCCTTCCTCCAATCGCGCCCGCATCCGCCACGAACCGCGGCCTGCCTCGCCCCGCGTCCGGATCAACAGCGCCTCCTGAGGTGCCGGACGCCGCTCGAACTCCACCCGGCCCGCCATGTCCTCCGACAGTGCCCCGCGCCATCCGGTCAACCGCGCCACGCCCTGATCGGAGAAGACCAACCCACCCTGCGGCCGCTCCAGTTGCTGGGTGACGATGTCCGCACGCCGACGCACCCGCTCGATCAGATCCTCCACGCGCGCCGCATGGGCGGACGCCAACCCGGGGGAATAGGCTTCCAGCGTCGGCTGAAGGGTGGCCTCCACCTCCCGGATCCGCGCGGCGATCCGATCCGGATCGAGGACGTTCGTCCGCAGCTCAACGAGTTTCCGGTGAAACAGCTTCCGCCCCTCGGGCTGCGACAGGAAGACCCGTGCCACCTGACCGCGCGCGCTCGGCTCGATGCTCGCATCGATGCCCATCCGCCGACCAAACCCGAACAACTGGTCGAGCCCATGCGGCATGAAGACCATCTTGTCCGTCGACCGGTCGTGGAACACCCGCCAGTTGTTCCGGTTCATCGCGTACCCGTCCCAGTTGCAGATCATCGTGTCCATCGCGAGCAACGCGGCGAAGCGATTGACATCCAACGCGCCGGACAACCGCTCCCAGCGGTTGCTCCGATTCCCACCGCGGACGGCGTCAATCAGGCGCTCCAGTCCGGGATGCGAGTCCTGGGATTCTCCGGAGACCACCGACAGGTTGCCGTCGATGTCCTGCACGAAACCACCATCGTAAAGGTTCCCGCTGACATCGTCGAAGTGACCCTTGAGGAAGGGCTTCCCCCACCCCTCCAGGACCACGTACAGGCCGAGATCCCGGCCGTTCACCACGACGGTGGCATGCTGCGCCTTCGGCACGGGCACACCCGCCGCAACGAACAGCTCCCGGCTGATCAGCTCGTTCATCAACGTCGGGTCCTGCACCGAGTTGTTCAGCGAGATCTTCGAGTACCCATGGAACTTCTGTCCCTTGGCGTGCTTCGAGAAATTCAGCGTGAAGCCCGGCGTGTCATCGTACGGACGGAAGCTGCCCGCCGCGCCCTTCAGATGCGCCGACACATTCGTGTAAACCTGCCCCCCTTCACGCACCGTCAGCGTGACTTCCGGACGTTCCACCACTTCCATCTCCCCGCGCCCGCGGAATTGCTGGTGATGCGTGCGGAGGATGTTCTCCGCCTTCGAGGTGAGCTCCAGTTCGATGCGCCACAGATTCGTCGGCAACGGTGCGCGGGGCTTGCGAACCTCCTCCCGCCAACTCTCCCGACGCTCCTGCCCCCACTGTCGCCCGTTCACTTCACCCCAGCCCTGACGTGCCATTCGTGGCTCGGGTCGGAAGACGAAAACCCGATACAGCACCACCCCCACCAAGGCCATCCACACGAACGCACGGAGCATCTGACGCCCCACCGAATACCGACGCCGCGGAGGTAGCGCCGGACGCTGGGGCATCGGCGGCAAGGGCGGCGGAAGAATCGGCGGCTTGTTCATGTGAAACACCCGGCAGCCACACGGCTACCCATGGGGATCAGGGACGATCGTCACCACCCCGGATCGAAATGCAACTCCGTCCACAGGCCCGACTCCCGGGACATCAACCGCCGGATCCTGCCCCCACATGGACCGGGGTGGCGACGTCCTCGTCGCCCTTACCCAAAGCCTCCTCCCACGGCGATGTGGACATCGCCTCCCCGTTCCCATTCCCAAACGGGAGCAGTGTCAAGATGCGCCCCTCGCGGAACATCAACCGCCGGCGACGTTG
This sequence comes from Cyanophyceae cyanobacterium, assembly GCA_044356195.1. Lineage (GTDB taxonomy): Bacteria > Verrucomicrobiota > Verrucomicrobiia > Limisphaerales > UBA9464 > UBA6176. Next base: position 338 of record JBIKWS010000471.1, on the reverse strand, counting down.
AGGCCGGGTTCACGCAAGTGATCGAGTTCAGCGCTTCTCCCATACAATCAATCATACAACGGGATCCAGGACGCCATGTACGCAAGAGTAGCCGTGGAGAGAAGCGCAACGAAAACAAGGGCCAGTACCGCGGCGAACAGGCAGAAGCCTTCTACGCTCGCCCTACCTCGAACCGATACCCAGATAGCGTGCGCAACGTGAAGGTCAGTGATCGGAGCCATCCGCAACTGACGTTCGATTTGTCTCGACGTGAATCGGCTGGCTCCGATTCGCCGGACCGTCCCGTTCGGTCAGTCTTTTCAGTTCCTGCAGCGAGAACGCGCCCCTGTAACTCCAAT
>JBIKWS010000469.1:0-4045 GCA_044356195.1 Cyanophyceae cyanobacterium | reverse complement strand
ACCCGCCGGTCCCAAGCCACCTCGACCCGCCTCGCCGAGACCCGAGCGCTGCTCCGCCGTGCCAATGACCAACTCGCCACCGCCGCCGCCACCCTTGTGACCCCGGCTCTGCCTGACCGCGGCCAGGCCATTGGCGACAACCTCCGTCAAACCCTCACCCAACTCCTCGGCACCGAACGTGCCGACCTCATCTGGCAGCAATCGGAAGGGACCTTCGAAAGCGACTTCAATCATTTCGGCGCTGGCGAGCGGTTCCAGACCGTCGCCTTCCATGGCCCCGGCAGCCTGTCCTTTTGGGACGCGATGTATGCCGCAGACGGCAAGATCCTGTCCTGGAACAACCGCAGTGGCTCGCTCGCCCTGGAGACTTTCCCTCCCCGCCTCCGCCCCATCGTCGCCGGGTGGGTGACCAACGCCCAACCCCAACGCCCATGAGCCAGATCATCATCGCCTGCGTGGTGTTCGTAGTGGCCTTCGCTGCCACCCTCCACCACCGGCAGGCCGCCCGCATCGCCGCCAGAGAACTGGCCCGCCTCCAATCGGAACAGGCCGCCGCCCACGCCACCCTCGCCGGATTCCAGACCCGCACCTCCTCGACGGCCAAGCGCCAGGTCGAATTGTCTTCCGATCTCGCCGCTGCCGCAGCCGAACTCAGGGCAGTCTCCGAAACCACCCTCCGGTCCCGCATCGAACCTGACCCCGCCACCGAAGGTGCCTGGCCCGCCAACAAACCCTACTTCTACCTGCCGAAGCGACTCCTCGCCGACATCGGCTTCACCGCCTTGGATGCGAACGGGATCCCCACCGCCGAAGGCATCGCACTCCTGGGCCTCACACCCTCGCAGCGGGACGACCTCCGCAATGCCTGGTCCGATTTCCGCTTCGACCTTCAGGAGCTTCAGGTGCAATCCGCGGAGCGGATACCCGACACCCACTCCATCCTCGATTCCAACCGCCGCTCCGTCCGGTTCAAGGTCCCCACACTGGCCCACGAGACCCAACGCCTCCTCGAACAGTTCGACGCACGGCTCACCGAGGCCGTCGGGTCCACCCGCGCCCAATTGCTGCACTCGGTATTGGAGGGCCACATCGAGGACCTGACCCCACCCTTCAACGATCGCAACGGCATCGTTGGCTATCATGCGGAGCGCGCCGCCGATGGCAGTGTCCAGCACTACATCCGATTCGAAGCCGCCGATGGCAGCAGCAGCCACCAATACCCAGTGAGCTTCCTTCGAGTCACCAACAGCGGATCTCCTGCCCCCGACAGCGAAACCTATCGGACCTTCGCCGGTGACGCCCTCTGGCACTACCGCCACCTCTTCGGCGACCAGCCCCTCCTGCCCCTGCCCTGACCCCGACGTTCCATCCACAGCCTGAGCCCACCCTGGAGTCTGCCCGCAGAATCGGTGGTGTATCTCCCCTTCCCGCTGACCTACTGCCTCCAACAACTTGCCCGTTTGCATCCGCACGTCGCATATGCGACGCGAGATTGCAAAAAGGGCCAAAAAGCACCCCGATCCGACCTCCATTTGCAACCGGACGTCGCATATGCGACGTCCGGTTGCAAATCGGCACCCCGCACCAACCCACAAGTCCCGTCGGCCGGCTGCCTCCGGCCTCAATCCGGTGAAACCGCTCCCTCACCCCTCCAGATCGGGATCGGGATCGGGATCGCAATCGGCATCGGAATCGGAATCGAAAGTGGCTCGTACCCAATCCCAAACCCAGGGCCGGGGTGGCGACGTCCACGTCGCCCTGGGTGACTGCCTTGACCCAATCGATGCCGGACCCACTCCCACGCCTCCGTTGTGAGGGCATCCCGGAGGGATGGGAGCCGATAGCCCCGGGTCGTGCGACGCACGCACCCGGGGAAAAGGGCGTCCCTTTGGATTCCGTTCCCCGGCAGGGGTGCGAAGGCTGCGGATTCTTCAACCCCTCCGGGGTTGTTTCCCTTTCCCACGTGAACCCGGGGTGCGCTTCGCGACCCCGGGCTAGCCGCTGAAATCCCTCCGGGATAGGGGGAACAAGCCGAAGGTCCTTCATCGGAATCCGGCCCGATTCCGAGCTGGTTCCCCAGTGGGACCATTCCAGCCCGCCTCAGTGAGGAATGAAGTGAAGCCCCGGCGGCTGCCCTTGCCGCCCACGTCGGTATCGGGATCGCGGTCGGCATCGGCATCGAAAGTGGCTCGTACCCGATCCCGACGGACCGGGGTGGCGACGTCCACGTCGCCCTCTCCCAAAGCCCCTGCCCAAAGGCGATGAGGACATCGTCCCCCCGAAACCAATCCGCGAATCGCCTCTTGAAACTCCGCGCCCCAGCCCTCCCCCTTTCCGGCGCGACATGTCTGTTCCCTATCTTCCCGGCCAACGCTGGGTCAGCGAAACCGAGCCGGAACTCGGCCTCGGCTCCATCCTCCGCACCACCGCGCACACCGTCACCGTGGCCTTCGGCGCCACCCAGGAATCCCGCGAGTACGCCCTCGGAAACGCCCCCCTCCGACGCGTCCGCTTCCACAAGGACGATTCCCTCCTCCTGCGCGACGGCTCCACCGTCACCGCCGAATCCGTCATCGAACGTCGCGGCCTCATCCATTACCGCGCCGAAGGCCGCGAAATCCCCGAGTCCGAACTCTCCGACACCCTCACCTTCAACCGACCCGAGCAACGCCTCGTCGCTGCGGATGTCGATTCCCCCGCGGACTTCGATCTCCGCGTCGCGGCCCTGCGCCACCAGCACCGCCGCCGCAAATCGCGCGTCCGCGGCTTCGTCGGCGGACGCATCGACCTGATCCCGCACCAACTCTGCATCGCCGCGGAGGTCTCGGGCCGGTTGCTGCCGCGCGTCCTGCTGGCCGACGAAGTCGGCTTGGGAAAGACCATCGAAGCCTGCCTGATCGTCCACCGGCTCCTGCTGACTGGCCGCGCGCAGCGCGTGCTCATCCTGGTGCCCGACTCCCTCGTGCATCAGTGGTTCGTGGAACTGCTCCGGCGTTTCAACCTCTGGTTCCACATCTTCGACGAAGAACGCTGCACCGCCATCGAGGCCGGTGGCCCGGACGCCAACCCCTTCCTCGACGACCAACTCGTCATCGCCAGCCTCAGCCTCTTCACGGCCAAACCCCGCCGGCGCGAACAGGCCCTCGCCGCCGGATGGGATCTCCTGGTCGTCGACGAAGCCCATCACCTCGGCTGGACCCCGGAAGCCGCGAGCCCCGAGTACGCGGTGGTCGAATCCCTCGGCAAGGCCACCGCTGGACTCCTGCTGCTGACGGCGACGCCGGAACAACTCGGCATGGCCAGCCACTTCGCGCGCCTACGGCTTCTCGACCCCGACCGCTTCCACAGCCTCGACGCCTTCATCCGCGAATCCGAAGGGTACCGCGAAGTCGCGCGCCTCGCGGAAAAGGTGACCGCGCAGGAATCGTTCGAACCTGCCGAAGTTGCCACCCTCGCGCGCCTCCTCGCCGAAACGCCCGCCGCCCTCCAACCCCGCCTCGCGAAGCTCGCCGACGACACCGTCCGCAACGCGCTCCTCGACGCCCTCCTCGACCAGCACGGCACCGGCCGCGTCATGTTCCGCAACACGCGCATGACCATCTCCGGCTTTCCCCGCCGGGTTGCCCGCCTCTGGCCGCTCGACGAAGACGGCGACAACGTCGAACTCTTCGAACGCCTCACCGAGGAGTTCTCCGCCGATTCCGACGCCAGCCTCGCGGCACACTTCGAGCCCGACTTCTCTGCCGATCCGCGCGTGCAATGGCTGCTCGAACAGCTCCGCGCCCTCGGCAACGAGAAGATCCTCGTCCTCTGCCGCACGCGGGCGAAGGCCGAGACGCTCGAACGCGAACTCCGCGAGTGGACCAGCGCCAAGCTCGCCGTCTTCCACGAAGGCCTCACGCTCGTCCAACGCGACCGCCACGCCGCGTGGTTCGCCGAGGAGGACGGCGCCCGCCTCCTCATCTGTTCCGAGATCGGCAGCGAGGGTCGCAACTTCCAGTTCGCCCATCACCTCGTGATGTTCGATCTCCCCCTCGACCCCGAA
>JBIKWS010000470.1:0-4045 GCA_044356195.1 Cyanophyceae cyanobacterium | reverse complement strand
CGTCGCGCGGACCAAGGCCACGGTCATTTCGTCCGGGACATCAATCATGTCCATCAACAACACCTCACCCTTGCCCAGGGCACAGGAATACTCCACGAGCAGCTTCGCCAGCTTCGCGTATCTTGGATCAGCCATAAAGTTCTCTTCGAGTCTGCCTCCAACGCCCGGGAGGACGCACGCCCGATCAAGAAACCTTCCGCCATCCCCCGGACAACCCGGGCAAATCCGGGCTCACCGCATAGAAATCAACCAATCCGCCAAACAATCCGGGCCTTGCCCAGATCATACGGGGACATCTCCATCTTCACCCGATCCCCCGCCGTCAGACGCACAAATCGCTTCCGCATCTTCCCGGAGATCGTCGCAAGCACGAGGTGCTTGTTGTCCAACTCCACCCGAAACATGGTTCCTGCAAGGACCGTAATGATCCGGCCTTCAATCTCGACGTGTTCCTGTTCCTTCATCGATCAATCTATGGTGGCCGGAACGATCACTACAAAAGCGCGCGCATCGAAGGTCATCCAGCCCGGTAACCCCGACACGACCCAACAAAAGAAAAAAGAGGCGGGCCGTTAGGCCCGCCCCCGGGAAAAGGTCTGATCAGTAACGGCCACGGCCGCCACCACCACCACCGTATCCGCCGCCGCCACCCCCGCGGCCGCCGCCACCACCACCACCACCGCTGCGGCCGCCGCCGCCGCCACCACCGAACCCGCCGCGGTCACGGCGAGGTCCACCGAATCCGCCGCCGCCACCACCGCCGCCCTCTTCACGAGGACGGGCAATGTTCACGGTCAGGTTCCGGCCGTCGAGATCCGCGCCATTCATGGCGTCGATCGCGCGCTGGGCCTCCTCGGGAGTGGACATCGTGACGAAGCCGAACCCACGGGAACGGCCCGTAGCCCGGTCAAACATCAGGACCGCTTCCATGACGGTGCCGTGTGCGGCAAACGCGTCCTGGAGGCTGTTCTCCGTCGTATTGAACGACAGATTCCCGACAAACAGTTTCGTACTCATTCTCTGTGTGATTTGTCCCTAGACCGAGTCTGCTTTCTCCAAACTGTTCCCGCTCGTCGGGTTTCAAATCATCACTGAACCACCGTTCAACTGAGGATCCACCAGGCCTTGGAAGCGACAGGCAATCTAACTGACGGCTCTCAGTTTGATCAGCTTCCTAGCGTTTGGCCAACAAGTTTTTTCAAGGAGAATCATCAACAGATCTCCATATGACCCAAAACAGGACCCGCCCACCCCCTCGACAACCCACCCCCCCGCGTCCATCGTTGCCGCCCGCATGTTGCCGAAGCCCCTTGTCATCGCCGACCGCACCTTCCACTCCCGGCTCTTCCTCGGAACCGGCAAGTTTCCCTCGCCGGAATCCATGCGCGACGCCCTCGCCGCCAGCGGCACCGAAATCGTCACCGTCGCCCTCCGGCGTGTGGACCTGACCGGCCAGCGCGACCCCTTCGCCAACATCCTCGATTTCATCGACCCCTCCCGCTACCTGCTCCTTCCCAACACCAGCGGGGCGATGAACGCCGACGAAGCCGTCCGCCTCGCGCGCCTTGCCGTCGCCGCCGGCCTGCCGAAATGGGTGAAACTGGAAATCCATCCCGACCCCCGTTACCTCCTGCCCGATCCCATCGAGACCCTCGAGGCCGCGCGTCGGTTGGTGAAGGAGGGCTTCGTGGTCCTGCCCTATATCAACGCGGATCCCGTCCTGGCCAAGCGCCTTCAGGAAGTGGGCACCGCCACCGTGATGCCCCTCGGGTCCCCCATCGGTTCCCACCGCGGCCTCCAGACCCGCGACCAGATCCGCATCATCATCGAGCAAGCCACGGTTCCAGTTGTTGTCGATGCTGGCATCGGTGCCCCCAGCCACGCCACCGAAGCCCTCGAACTCGGGGCCGATGCCGTCCTCGTCAACACCGCCATCGCCGTGGCCCCCGATCCTTCGCGCATGGCCATCGCCTTCAAGATGGCGGTCGAAGCCGGACGCATCGCTTACGAAACCGGCCTTTCCGCGCCCCAGGAAACCGCTTCTGCGACCAGTCCGCTCACCGGATTCCTCGACGTCACCGCCTGACCCACCGGTGCAGATACCTCCGGCGGAGTATTGCCCCCGGTGGATGTTCCCCGGAGCCTCGACGTTCGAGGAAGTCGAGGGGGGACATGGGCCGCGCATCCGATACATCACTCCGTCTCAAGCACGCCGGCAGCGCCGCGGGGCGTGCGCCCCACTTTCGCGCCCTCGTCGAACAGGCCTCCCACGGCATCGTCATCCTCGGCGAGGGTGATTCCATCCGGTACACCAACGATGTTTTTCGGCGCTGGGTTTCCAGGACCACGCGCGAAGAGACCCCAAAGTTCCTTTCGGGAATCCTTTCTGCGGAAGACAACGAGCGGCTGCAGACAGCCCTCCGTGAAATGCTGGAGAGCGGCATCCACCCGTTCCCGCTCCCCATCCTTCAACTACCGGGAAGCCACGGGCAGATCCGCCAGCTCGAAGGCACCGCGACCCGCCTTCCCTCCCACTCCGGATCCGAACATCGCGTCCTCCACCTCCACGACGTCACGGCGCGACGGGAGGCCGAGGCGCGAAACCGCCGCTCCGAGCACGCCGCACAGATCATCAGCTCCCTGGCCAGCTCGCTGGTCGAACTGGAATCCGAGGAGGATGTCCTTTGGGACGTCGCCCGCAACTGCGTCGGCAGGCTCGGTCTTCCGGATTGCGTCGTTTACATCAACGACGAAACCCGCCGTGTCCTCGTCCAACGCGCTGCCTGGGGGCCAAAGGCGCCCAACGACAGGACCATCCTGAACCCCATCGAGATCCCGATCGGCCGCGGCATCGTCGGGGCTGTTGGAGCCTCTGGCCGTCCCGAACTCGTCTCCGACACACGACTCGACCCCCGGTACATCATCGACGATGCCGAACGCCTCTCCGAACTGGCAGTCCCCATCCTGCTGGGCGACCGCGTCATCGGGGTGATCGACGTGGAGCACCCCGATGCTGGTTTCTTCGAGGACCACCACGTCGAGATCCTGACCGCACTCGCGGCACTGCTTGCCAACAAGCTGGTGCGCGTCCGCGCCGAGGAGGCCCTCCGCAGCCTCAACGCCGACCTCGAACGTCGCGTTCACGACCGCACCTTCGAACTTCAGGCCGCCAACGCGCGGCTCCAGCGCGAGGTCGCCGAACGGGCCCGGGCCCAGTCCATCCAGCAAGCCCTCTATCAGATCTCCGAAGCCATCCACCAGACGCGCGACCTCCCCGCCCTCTACCGGCGGATCCACGAGATCATCTGCACGCTGATGCCGGCCCGGAACTTTTACATCGCCCTCCTTGAGCGCGATTCCGGGCTGCTCACCTTCCCCTATTACGTCGATGAAGCAGACCCCCCTCCAGCCCCGCGCAAAGGACATCGTGGGATCACCGAGTACGTCCTCCGCAGCGGTCGCGCCTGTCTCGCCAACCTGGAGGAAATCGCGCGGCTCAAGGAAGCCGGCGAGTACATCCAGACCGGTGCTGCCGCCGCCATCTGGCTGGGTGTCCCGCTGGTCGTGCGCGACCAACCCATCGGCGTGATGGCCGTCCAGGACCATCACGACCCACGGGCCTTCGGCCCCGAAGACCAGCAGATCCTCTCCTTCGTCGCCGACCAGACTGCCCTCGCCATCGAACGGAAACGCTCCGAGCAGGACCTCCAGCACGCACTCGAACAAGAGCGCGAACTCGTCCGACTCAAGACCAACTTCGCCAGCCTCGTCTCCCACGAGTTCCGGACACCCATCGGGGTCATCCTCTCCTCCGCCCAGGTCCTCGATTCCTACTTCGACCGCCTTGAACCCGCACGCCGCACCGAACACCTCGGTGACATCGTCCACGCCGCACGCCACATGGCCGGCCTGATTGACGAAGTCCTCCTCCTTGGCCGCATCGAAGCCGGCCGCCTCGCCCTCCAACCCCGCTCGATCGACCTCACCGCCTTCTGCCGGCGCCTTGCCGACGAAACCATCCACGCCACCGCGAACCGGTGTCCGA
>JBIKWS010000468.1:0-4047 GCA_044356195.1 Cyanophyceae cyanobacterium | reverse complement strand
ACTCACGGGCCACCCCAGCAACCCGGTCCGGAATCCCGCCTGCTCCAGCAATCGCCAGAAGGGTGGTTCCCGGAGATCGCCCGATCCCGTCGGTTCCACGCGCAACCCATCCGCTGAAACCTTCGCGAACCCCAGCACCCCATGCCGCTCGGCCAACATCCCCGTGGCGACCGAGGTCCACAACATGGGCGTCAGGCAGGGAGACAGGGTGGCCAGATTCCCGCAGACGCCCGCTTCGACCAACCGCCGGAGGTGCGGCATCCGGCCAGCGTCGATCAGTGGATGAATGACCTGCCAATCCGCCGCATCCCATCCCACCATTAAAAGACGACGTCGTTCAGGCATATGAACTGGCCCCTCGAAAAGCAAATGAGGCTCCTTATCGGAGCCTCAGTAGTGCGGACGCGGAAGAGGACCGGTGGGAAGTCCAGCTCAAGCTTCCACGGAGCAGGCCTGCTGGGCCGTCGCCCGCCGGCGACGCTGAAGAACGAACCGTGCCCCTACTGCCAGCCCGGCCAGCACACCCGCGGCGACGGTCGATGTCTCGGGCACCGGCGTCGTCGAGAGCGCTCCTACAGCAATCGGGGTGTTTGGAGTAGACTCCCAGCCCGCGGCAATAAAGGTCCGCCCCGCGTCGCGAACGCCTGCGGGAACCCCGAACGACGCCCATCCATAATGGGTGGTCCCAGCGGAGGCCACGAACCTGAACCCGATGTAATTTGTCGCGTTCAGGGACCAATTCCCCGCAGCGGATCCGAAAACGATTGGCGCCGTTGACCTGGTGTAAGACCCGGAGGGCCCGACCTGGGTCCCCAAGGGAAGGTTGGCTCCGGGACCGGTTCCGGTTGTGACTCCCGGGTACTGCATTAGGCCGCCGTCAGTGGGGCTGAAGAAGTTCCAGCCGCTGCCAGTATTGCTGGCGTACGGATTCACATCCCAACCCGGCACTCCAGCGCCAGGGTCGTTCGATGCCTGCTGGGTTTCCACATTGATGTAACAGCCGTCAATGTCGACTGCCATGACGAAGTTCGCCGTCCATCCAACGACCGCCGACTGGGCTTCCCCACCCGCAATGACACTTCCAAGGAGACCCAAGGCAACCGGCGTTGTGCTTTGAAGGCGATTCATGACTATTAGATCTTATTTGTCCCTATATTTCATAGCCACTCACCGTTGCATGTCATCGAACAAGAATGGGTAATTGGGCACGCCACGGGGTTGCCTGAAGGCCAGGAACAGACCCCACTCCCCTCGCCCTCCATCTTGTCACACCGATCCTTCACGCAAGCGCCGGATCGTTTCCAGAATGCGGGCGGTTGCGTCGGCGACGGAAATCTCTCCCGTCCGCACCACGCACTCCGGAGCCACCGGGGATTCGTAGGGCGACGAAACCCCCGTGAAGCTCAGAACCTCTCCTCGCCGTGCCCGCGCATACAGGCCTTTCGGATCCCGCCGTTCGCACACCTCCAAGGGAGCATCCACGAAGACCTCCAGAAATCGACCCGCAGGCACCTGCATCCGCACCGCCTCGCGGGAGGCCGCAAAGGGTGAGATGAGGGCAGCGATGCAGATCACCCCGGATTCCGCCAGCAATGCTGCCACCGAGCCCGCGCGTCGAACGTTCTCCATCCGGTCGGACTCGGAGAATCCAAGATCCCGACACAATCCGGCACGCAGGACATCACCATCCAGCAGGACCACCGTTTGTCCCTCGGCCCTCAGGACCACGGCGATCGCGTTCGCGAGGGTCGACTTCCCGGAAGCGCTCAGCCCGGTCAGCCAAACCACCAGGCCCGCGCGCCGATCTGAACCCGTTGAGGACGACATGCCGTCCTCATCGCCGCAGCAAGGGGCAGGGATCAATCAAAACTTCCGCGAAGTTTCGATCCACAGATTGCACAGATGACACAGATTTTCTGTTGGCTGGCTTTGGCGATTCACCCGTCGGGCCTCTGCTTTGATCCATCTGTGAAATCGGTGAAATCTGTGGATAACCCACTGCCGCGGCAGCACTGAAATCCGCACCATCTGTGGACCCCCCGCGTGAATCCGCGCAATCTCCTCCGCGGACATCATGTCGCTTCGATTCTTCCACACGGCGGACTGGCATCTGGGCCAGCAGTTCCATGGCTTTGACCGGGACGCCGAGCACGCCCGATTCCTGGACTGGCTCCTCGCGCAACTCGTGGAGCGTCGCCCCGACGCGTTGGTCGTGTCCGGTGACATCTTCGACAGCATCAGCCCGCCCGCATCCGCCCAGCGCCGTTACTACCAGTTCCTCGCCCGGGCCCGCGCCACCTACCCCGCGTTGCAGATCGTCCTCACCGCCGGGAACCACGATTCCGCCACCCGCCTCGAAGCCCCGTCCGATCTCCTCGCCGACCTCGGCATCCACGTCGTCGGCACGATCCCGCGTCGACCCGATGGTTCCGTGGATCCCACCCAACTGCTGATTCCATTGCGGTCGGCCGCGGGTCCGGTCGAAGCGCTTGTACTCGCTGTTCCCTTCCTGCGCCCGTCGGATGTTCCCGCCATCGACGGCGCGCACGATCCGTATCTGGAAGGCATCCGCGAATTCCACCGTAGACTCGTCGCCGACGCCACCGCCTTGCGCGACGCGCAGTTCCCGGGGGCCGCCCTGGTCGCGCTCGGACATTGCCATCTCACCGGAGCGGAGGAATCGCGGGAATCGGAACGCTGCCTGGTCATCGGTGGCAGCGAGGCGCTGGGCACGGACGCCTACCCGGCCGAACTCGTCTACGTCGCCCTCGGACATCTGCACAAGCCGCAGTCCCTCGACGACGGGCGCATCCGCTACTCCGGCAGTCCGATCCCGCTTTCGTTTTCGGAGCGTCGGTACGTCCACCGTGTCCTCGAAGTCGCGGTGGCCGACGGCCGCCTCAGCGCGGTCACGGATCTTCCGATCCCCCGCACGGTCTCGCTTCAACGCATTCCGGAATCAGGAGCGTTGCCGCTGCCGGAGATCCTGCCGCAGCTTGCGGAGCTTCCCGCCGCTTCCACGGCACCGACCACCGACCATCCCTTCCTCGAGGTCCAGATCCTCGACGATGGACCTGATCCGACCCGACGCCGTCAGGTCGACGACGCCCTGCGCGAGAAGGCCGCCCGGTTGACACGCATCCAACTGGTGCGGCCGGAGCCAACGCCCGGCGCGGAATCCAGCCAACCCGCGGCGCGTGTGGGATCGATCGCCGATGTGCAATCGCTGGACCCGATCGCTCTGATGGCATCGGCGCATCGGGAACGGCACGGAACGGATCCCTCGGCCGGATTGGAGCGTGCGTTGCGGGAGTTGGTGGCCAGCGAAGCGCACGAACCTGATGAACACCCATGAAGATCCTTCGCATCCGGCTTCGCAACCTGGCCTCGCTCGCGGGGACACATTCGGTCGACTTCACGAGCGAACCGCTGGCTTCGGCCGGCCTGTTCGCGATCAGCGGGCCCACGGGTTCCGGCAAGAGCACGCTGCTCGATGCCCTCTGCCTCGCGCTGTACGAACACACGCCGCGGCTGGCCTCCGCCCGGGGGGAGACGCTTCCGGACGCCAAGGACGGGGTCCAGCCCAAGGATCCCGCCAACCTCCTGCGCCGCGGGACGGCGGAGGGCTTTGCGGAGGTCGCGTTCGTCGGACTGGATGGCCAGACCTACACCGCGCGCTGGAGCGTCCGGCGCGCCCGGCAACGGGTGGAGGGCGCGTTGCAGAAGGCCGAGATGGCGCTGTATCGCGGCAACGTAGTCGAAGGCGTGGGCGGCGAACTCCTGCAGGGCGGCCGGAAGACCGAGGTGCTGGCGGCCATCAAGGAGAAGATCGGCCTGAACTTCGAGCAGTTCACGCGGGCGGTGCTCCTTGCCCAGAACGAGTTTGCAGGATTCCTCAAGGCGGACGACAAGGAGCGCGCCCTGATCCTTCAGGCTCTTACCGGATCGCATCGCTTCGAGCGGCTTTCGATGGCTGCCTTCGAACGCGAGCGGCAGGAGCAGCAGGCGATCCGCGACATCGAGGCCCGGATGCAGGGTCAGGTGCCG
>JBIKWS010000466.1:0-4048 GCA_044356195.1 Cyanophyceae cyanobacterium | reverse complement strand
CAACTTCGAGTATCCGCGCTTCAACCTCGATGTGTGCTTCTTCCGTGTCTACGAGGATGGCAAGCCGGCGAAGGTGCCGCATCATCTGGCCTGGTCGAAGTCGGGCGCGGCTCCGGGTGAGCTGACATTTGTCTCCGGCCATCCAGGGCGGACGAGTCGATTGCTGACGGTGGCGGAGTTGGAGTACCTGCGGGACACCCAGTTCCCTTACGTGCTGGAGATGTTGAAGCGTCGTGAGGTGCTCCTGACGTCCTGGAGCCAGCGCAGCGCGGAGAATGGGCGTCGGGCAAAGGATGAACTGTTCGGCTACCAGAATTCCCGCAAGGCACGCGATGGAGGACACGCGGGCCTGTACGATCCCGCGGTGATGCAGGCGAAGATCGACGCGGAGAATGCCTTTCGTGCGCGGTTGGATGGACGCGATGAATTCGTGGAGGCAAAGGACGCCTATCGGAAGATCGCGGAAGCCCAGGCCGAGATGGGCAAGATCGCGCTCCAGGCGCGGTTGATCGAGACCGGGCATGGATTTGCCAGCGATCTGTTCGGCATCGCGCGGAAGCTGGTGCGGGCCGGGGACGAGTTCGTGAAGCCGAATGGCGACCGCCTGCGGGAATACGCCGAGGCCGGGAAGGAATCGTTCGAGATGGATCTCTTCTCGGACAAGCCGATCCATGCCGACCTCGAGATCCTGTCGCTTGCCGACAGCCTCACGTTCATGGCGGAAAAGATGGGCGCGAAGGATCCGCTCGTGCAGCGGGTGCTGGCGGGCAAATCCCCGCGGGCGCGGGCTGCGGAATTGATCGAGGGCAGTCGCCTCACGGACGTGGCCGAGCGTCGCCGGTTGTATACGGGTGGAGCTTCGGCGGTGGCGGCGTCGAAGGATCCGTTGATCCTGTTGGCGCGTTCGATTGACGCGGAAGCGCGCGAGGTGCGCCGACGCCTCGAGACCCTCGATGAAGTGAAGCGGCAAGGACACGCCGCGATCGCGAAGGCGCGGTTCGCCCTCGAAGGCGCAAGCAATTACCCCGACGCGACCTTCACGCTGCGCCTTTCGTACGGCGTGGTGAAGGGATACGAGGAAGGCGGAAAACAGGTGCCGCCCTTCACGGTGATGTCCGGCCTCTACGACCGTGCCGCGAGCATGGAGTATCGGCCTCCGTTCGATCTGCCGAAGCGTTGGATGGACAAGAAGAAGGCGTTGGACGGGAACGTGCCGTTCAACTTCGTGGCCACGCACGACATCATCGGGGGCAACTCGGGAAGCCCGGTGGTCAACAAGGCCGGCGAATTCGTCGGCATCATCTTCGACGGAAACATCCAGTCGCTGGTGCTCGACTTTGCCTTCGAGGAGCGCCAGGCGCGTTCGCTGTCGGTCCACAGCGCGGGAATCCTGGAGTCACTCCGGAAGGTTTACGGTGCGAAGGCGCTCGTGAACGAGTTGGTTGCGACCGGACACAAGCATTGATCAGGCAACTTCATGAGCACCTTGAAACTGACGCTGGGGCATTCGCCGGATCCGGACGATGCCTTCATGTTCTACGGATTGGCGCGCGGGTTGATTGCCACGCCCGGCCTGGAGTTCGAGCACATCCTCCAGGACATCCAGACCCTCAACGAACGCGCGGTGCGCGGGGAATTGGACATCTCGGCGATCTCGATCCACGCCTATGCCTACGTGAGCGATACCTACGCGCTGTTGCCCAGCGGTGCGAGCATGGGCGATGGGTACGGCCCGATGCTGGTCGCGCGAAAGGCGTGGAGCCGGGAGGAAGTCGCGCGGAAGCGGATCGCGGTTCCCGGGAAGATGACGAGCGCGTTCCTCGCGCTTCAACTGTGGCTCGGCAAGCCGGCTTCGGAGTTCGACTTCATCGTGGTGCCCTTCGACGAGATCTTCGCTGCGGTGAAGGACGGTCGGGCGGACGTCGGTCTGATCATCCACGAGGGACAACTCACCTACCGGAACGAGGGACTGGAACTGTGTGAGGATCTCGGCATCTGGTGGGGACGCGAGAATGAGGGGTTGCCGTTGCCGCTGGGCGGAAACGTCATCCACAAGCGCCATGCGCCGGCGGTGCGGAAGGCCATCTCGGATGTCCTGACAGCCAGCATCCAGTTCAGCCTGGATCATCGTCCGGAAGCCGTCGCGCATGCGATGCAATGGGCGCGTGACATGGGTATCGAGCTCGCGGATCAGTTCGTGGGGATGTACGTCAATCACTGGACCCTGGATTACGGCGAGAAGGGACGGGAAAGCATCCGGCGCTTCCTGAAGCGCGGTCAGGATCTGGGGGTGCTACCCAAGGCTCCGGCCCTCGAATTCGTGCAGTAAGGGACCGGCGAGTTGGCCGACCCCGGTGCTTCGTTTGCTGGGCTGGAGGTTTGGAAATCCCGTTTGAAGGCCGCGTGCCCTCCCGCGGCGTGGTGACTCTGTGGCAACGGATCCGGGGCAGCGATGTCCTCATCGCCATGGGGAAGGACTCTGGAGAGGGCGACGAGGACGTCGCCACCCCGTCCAAGCCTTGAGAGAGGCCCTCACACGGCGGGACCATGGACAACCGTGCCCAGAGTGGGCTCTGCTGAAGGGCGTCATGCGGGCGCGCATCTACCAGCTTCCACTCCGGCAGTTCTCCAACGTCGGGAGCCCGCGTCGGGTCAATGGATCGATGGCGGTGAACGGCGTTGGACGCTTTGCGGACATCGGGGATCGGGCCCTGGGTACGCTGCGGGAGATGGGGTTCACGCACGTGTGGTTGATGGGTGTGCTGCGTCAGGCCACGGGCACGGATTGGTCGGTGGTGGGGTTGCCCGCGGATCCACCGGATCTGTTGAAGGGGATTGCGGGTTCCCCGTACGCGGTCCGGGACTGTTTCGATGTGTGTCCGGATTACGCGATCGATCCCGCCCGGCGGCGCGAGGAGTTCCGTGCGTTGGTGGAGCGGATCCACCGGGCTGGGCTGAGGGTGTGGATCGACTTCGTTCCGAATCACGTGGCGCGGTCGCATCACACGGTGGTGCGGCCGGACCTTGAGTTTGGGTTGGCGGACGATCGTTCGAAGTTCTTCGCTCCGGACAACCACTTCTTCCATCTGGTGGGGCAGGGTCCGTTGCGATTGCCGGAACGTGGCATTGGGGAGGGACGGAGGTTTCAGGGGGAATCAGAACAGGCGCGGGTGACGGGCAACAATGGCGTATCGGCCGCACCCGGGGTGAACGACTGGTTCGAGACGGTGAAGCTCAACTATGGGTGGGACTTCACCCAAGGGCCGGGGGCAGGGCAGGCGCACCCGACGCGCGAGCACCCGCAGCGTCCCATTCCCAGCCTGTGGCACCGGATGGATGCGGTGCTGGCGCACTGGCAGGAGATGGGCGTGGACGGATTCCGCTGCGACATGGCGCACATGATCCCGATGGAGTTCTGGACATGGGCCATTGCGCGGGCGCGGGCGCGTGTCCCGGGAACGGAGTTCATGGCCGAGGCCTACGCGGATGATCCGGCGCGTTCCGTGCTTGGCGACGTCCTGGCGGCGTTGGTCGAGGCGGGCTTTGACTTGGTCTACGACCACGCCGCCTACGGTTTGGTGAAGGGCATTTCCGAAGGCCCGAAATGGGCCAACGATCTCGATGGAGTGCTTGCTGACCCGCAGGCGTCGCATCGGGTGCGGTACGTGGAGAATCACGACGAGGTGCGCGTGGCGCATCCGCAGCAGTGGGGCGGAGCCGGGGCGTGGGCAGGGTTGGCGGCGGCGGTGGTTCTGTGGGGCACGGGACCGGGAGCGGCCTTGGTGTACGCAGGGCAGGAGGTTGGGGAACCGGCATTGGCTGTCGAAGGGTTCGGCGGTGGGAACGGTCGGACGAGCCTGTTCGATTACGGAGCGATCCCGGAGTTGGCGAAGTGGGTGAACGGACACGCCTGGGATGGCGGCGGGTTGGCGGACGGGCAACGGGAACTGCGGGCGGCCTACGGGCGCCTCCTGGGGTTGATGGAGCATCCGTTTCAGCGTTCGGGGCGATTCGTCCCGCTGAATCCGGTCAACCTGTGGAACGCGGA
>JBIKWS010000467.1:0-4048 GCA_044356195.1 Cyanophyceae cyanobacterium | reverse complement strand
CGGATCACCAGCTGGGTCGGGACCCCTTCCATGATGGCCTTGGACCGCGCGTGGCTGCAGGCATCCAGAAAATCCTTCGTGGCCTGCGTGATCGGTGGCCGCTTGATCTCCCGCAACACCGGTACCGCCAGCGTCAGGATCAGGAGTCCGATCGCCACCGCCACCAGCAACTCGACCAGGGTGAACGCCGCCCGTCGGGGATCGGAATCCGATCCACGCCGACCACTGCGGGCATCCCACCCGGATCGGGTGCTGGCATTCATCGCATCTGGATGCTCTGGGTGATGGCGAACATGGCCTGCATCACGCCCACCAGCAGGCCGCCGATGATGACCGCCAAGCTCACGATCAACGCGGGCTCGATGAGGTTCATGACCGCGCGCAACGCGATGTTCAGGTCCGCCTCGTAGGTTTCCGCGACGTTCATGAGGGCCGCGGGCACATCGCCCGTT
Organism: Cyanophyceae cyanobacterium; assembly: GCA_044356195.1. Classification (GTDB taxonomy): domain Bacteria; phylum Verrucomicrobiota; class Verrucomicrobiia; order Limisphaerales; family UBA9464; genus UBA6176. The sequence goes on along the minus strand of JBIKWS010000467.1, from coordinate 3,596 downwards.
TCCTCGCCGATACGGATGAGGTCGATCATGAGCTGCGGGAACACCCCGCTCTTCGCCAGCGGTTGCGCCAGGGTCTTGCCGTCCGTCACCGCCTCGCGCGTCCGTGAGAGCGCATCGCGGATCACCGTGTTGGGCATGATCTGCTCCGTGATGCGGAGGGCCTGGAGGACCGGGACGCCGTTTCCGAGGAGGGTCGACAGGATGCGTGCAAACTGGGCGAAGAGGTTCAGCCGGATCACATGGCCGAAGATCGGGAGCTTGAGCTGGAGGGTGTCGAGCCGACGCCGTCCGTCCGGCGTCGCGCCGTACCGCTTGGTCAGGAAGTAGAGGATGAAGCCGCCCATCGGGATCATCCACCACCCGTAGATCTTCATGAAATCACTGATCTGGATGACGATCCGCGTCGCCAGCGGCAGGCCATCCTTCAGCTGCATCGTCTGGAAGAACTCGGTGAACTTAGGAAGCATCACCGCCGTGAAGAACACGATCAGCACCAACCCGAAGAAACACACGAACATCGGGTAGATCATCGCGGACTTGAACTTGGTCTGCACCTCGGCGAACCGCTCGAAGTGCAGCGCCAGCCGCCGCAGGACCTCTTCCAGCGCTCCGGATTGCTCGCCAGCACGGACCATGTTGATCACCAGGTCCGGAAAGATGTCCGACTGCCGCGCCATGGCGTCCGACAGCCCGCGGCCTTCGATGACGTCCTGCTTCAGTTGTTGGGAGACCGTTCCCGGGATGCCTTTCGCCGTGAGGCTCGACATCGAATGCAGGGCCATCGTGAGCGGCATGCCGGCCTTGAGCAGGTTGGCCAGTTGCTGGGTGTACGTCGCCAGTTCCTGCAACTTCGGCTTCCGCCGCTTCATCATCATCGCCTTCAGCGATGCTGGCAGCAGCGATCCGCCTGCTTCGGCAGGTTTTCCTTCCACGTGGACCTTGCCGGCCTTGCCCTGTGTCACCGACACGGGGAACAACCCCAGCCGCTCCAGCTGTCCCAACGCGGCCGTGCGATCCGCCACGTCGAGGATGCCCTCGACGGCTTCACCTGTCTTCCGCCGCGCCTTGTAGAGAAACTGAGCCATGACTGGTTGGTATGCATAACCGCCGGCGAGCGAAAGTTCCAGCACGGTTACCCCGTGGGGAGTTGCCAGTCACCAGTCACCAGTTCCCAGTTGTGCCCTTACCCGTCGTCGCGTCTCCAGATGCGGCTGTGGATCCCTGCGATGGTGATGGTGGCCGAGATCGCGAGCACGAACAGCGGGCCAATGGCGTGAGCGGGCGAATCGAAGTGGCGTGGCCGGCCGAGTGTGGCGGCAAGCTGGAAGATCAGGAGCCCCGTACAGATCGCGGATGCTGCCCAGACGGGGATGGCAAACCACCGCAGCCGACGCGTCCGTGGTCCTGCTCCAGGGACGGAACCGACGCCAAAAGTTCCGAGGAAGCCAGCGCCGCCGCTCAGGGGAGCGCGGCAGGATGAGCATGTCCTGAATGTTGGGTCATTTGGCGCTGCACAGACGGGACAGACGACACTGCCCTCATGCGGTTGGGCAGCGATCCCAGCCGACACGGCCGTCCATTTGTTGGCACCACAGGCCGGGCAGGAAGCGGCATCGTCCGGGTTCATGAGGCCGCAATCCGCGCACTCCTTCATGCATGCCAAGTTGTCCCCCGTTGAAGGGCCGTCAAGCGCCCAGAATGCCTTCTGGAACGGGGTGGCGACGTCCTCGTCGCCGTTCCAGAGCCATTCTCAAGGCGATGAGGACATCGCCGCCCCGGAGCTCGAATCCCGCGGCTCGGACCGCCTCAGCCAGTCAGTCTTTCAAACCTGTGGCGGTCCCCGGAACCGTCGGCGTTCCCATCCGAACCACACCACCAGCAGCACCCCCACGGCTCCGGCGAGGATGCGCAGCGCGAGTTCGTTGGGCGGTTGGACCCCGATCACCAGCAGTCCGATGCATCCGGCCACGGAGACCGCTGCCAGCGGCCGGAAGGCCTTCCCCAGTTGCCATGGTCCGGGTTTCGTCCAGCTCCGGCCCCAAGCGAGGAATCCGGCGGCTACCGGAATCACGTAGCTCAGATACAGGAAGGTGGTGCACACCACGGCAATGGTTGTGTACGGCACCAGTACCGTGAAAGCGGCCGCAGTCAGGGCTGCCATCCAGACCGCCACCGCGGGCGAGCCGGTTTCCGCGCTGACACGCTTCAGCCAACCCGATCCCGGCAATCCGCCGTCCCGTGCGAAGGCAAACACCATGCGTGAAGCCGACGTCAATGCGGCCAGGCCGCACAGGTACTGCACCCCGACGATGCCCACGAGCAGTGCCTTCGCGATCCATCCCGGCAGCACGGTCCGGAGCACCCACGGCACGACTTCGGCACCGCGTTCCACCCCGTCCTGGACGGATGGCAATGCCAGGGTGATCGCCATCACCAACACCCAACCCATCAACCCGGAGATCCAGACCGACCGCACGATCCCCCGTGGGACGTTCACCGAAGCGCCGACTGTCTCTTCGGCCGTGTGCGCCGACGCGTCGAAGCCCGTGATCGTGTAGGCGGGCAGCATCAAGCCCAGCAGGAACAACCACGACAGACTCTCGGTGCGTGGGAACCCGGCACCCCCCACGGCCGCCCCGCTGAAGTTGGTGAAGGTCCAGAGGCGCGCCCACTCCAGCTTCGGAGCCCAGGCCAGCAGGCCTACCGCCAACACAGCGGAAAGGACCAGGATCAGCCAGCCGCTCAGGTCCGTCAGCCGCGTCGTCCACCGGATCCCAAAGTGGTTCAGAAGGCCCTGCGACAACGTCATCAGCACGACCACCGCGAGCTTGAGGGTCGCGGCCGAACCTTCCGCCGGGTGCAGTTCCAGCGCGGCCAGGGCGAAGTCGTAGGTGCCGGAGTTCACCGTCGCCAGGACCGTCACCAGACCGGCGAGATTGAACCACGCCGTCGTCCAACCGCAGAGCCGCCCGCCCAGGATCGATCCCCAGTGGTACAATCCCCCAGCGGTGGGAAACGCCGACGCCACCTGCGCCATGGTCATCGCCACGGCCAGCGCGAAGAGGCAACCCAACGGCCAACCGATCCCGAGGGCGGCTCCGCCGACACTGCCCAGTCCCACGTGGAACGAGGTGATCCCGCCCGCCAGGATGCAGATGATCGACAGCGAGATCGCGAAGTTGGAGAAGGCCGACATCCGCCGCTTCAGTTCCGGCTCGTATCCGAGCGACCGCAGCATGGCGTCATCCGATCCGGCCGGATCCGGGCCCCGTGGCAACTGTGGTTCGCGCATTGCCGTGGTTGTCCCACGACGCCCCTTTCCACTGCCAGCCTGGACCTGGAACGGGGAGGCGATGGGGCGCACCCCGACACTGTCCCCGCACGGAACGGGGTGGCGACGTCCTTGTCGCCGGTCCAAAGCCTTACCCAGGGCGATGAGGACATCGCCGCCCCGAACGCGTTTTCAAACGGGGGGCAACGAGGCGACCCGGGATCCCGGGGCTTGACTCCGGGGGTGGGTCCCGGGTGAGGTTTGGGAAGATGAACTTGGTTGCATCCCACCTTGCGAAAGCCGCCGCCCGCGCCCGGGCGGCTCG
>JBIKWS010000465.1:0-4050 GCA_044356195.1 Cyanophyceae cyanobacterium | reverse complement strand
AGACCCCGGTTCGCGGCGTGATCGTGACGGCACCGTCGGATGTGAAGGACTTCGACTTCGTCTCGCGGTTCTTCGCGCCGGCGGCCGGCGTCCCGGAAGATCCAGTCACGGGTTCCGCGCATTGTTCCCTGGCGCCCTACTGGGCGCCTCGGTTGGGACGAAGGCGTCTGCGCGGGTGGCAAGCGAGCCGACGGGGCGGGGAAGTCGGCATGGAGTGGGTCGGAGACCGGGTGTTTCTGACAGGGAAGGCAGTAACGGTCTGGCGGGGTGAGTTGCTGGCCGGGCCAGCGCTCTGAGAAACGCCTCCCGCAAGCGCAACGGGGCGGCGATGTCCACATCGCCCTGGAAAAGGCTTTAGAACGGCGACGAGGCCGTCGCCACCCCGTTCTCTCCCCGTTCCGGGCGGGGTCTGTCTCATGAAGCGGCCATGCTTGGGGCTGCCGGATCGGCATTGGCCGAGTTCGACGGTTCGCGGTACGGTTTCACCCATGGCACGACGGACAACATCGCAGTGGGAATTCTCCGGCGATCTTTTCGGGGCGCCCAAGCCCGCAGCGAAACCGGCGCGTGAAGTGGTCTCGGTGGGTGATTTCACGCGGCGGATCCGCGAGGTCCTGGAAGGGCAGTTCGGAACAGTCTGGGTCCGGGGCGAGGTTTCGAACTTCCGGATGCAGGCCTCCGGCCACGCCTATTTCGTCTTGAAGGACGGTGCGGCGTCGGTGAATTGCGTCCTCTTCCGTGGGCAGACTGGCGTCTCACGGGCTCCGCTCCGGGATGGCGCGAGCGTGATCCTCGGAGGAGCCGTCACTGTCTACGAGCCACGCGGCCAGTATCAGTTGCGCGTCACGCATGTCGAAGCCGAGGGGATTGGTGCGTTGCAGGCGGCCTTCGAGGAGTTGAAGCGGAAGCTGGCCGCCGAAGGGTTGTTCGATGCGGGACGCAAACGGCCCATCCCGGGATATCCCCGCGGACTGGGGATCGTCACGTCCCCGACAGGTGCCGCCCTTCGGGACGTGCTGCACGTCGTGGGGCGGAGGTTTGCCGGGTTGTCTGTGATGGTCGCGCCGGCACGAGTCCAAGGGCAGGGGGCGGCGCGGGAAATTGCCGAGGGAATCCGCCTGCTGAACGCGTGGGCCGCCGCGGGCGCGGAATTGGATGTCATCCTCGTGACGCGGGGTGGCGGGAGCCTCGAAGACCTCTGGGCGTTCAACGAGGAAGTGCTGGCACGCGCGATTGCGGATTCTGCGCTGCCCGTGGTTTCGGCGGTCGGACACGAGATCGATTTCACCATCTCGGATTTCGTCGCGGATCTGAGGGCGGCGACCCCGAGCGCCGCCGCTGAGATCCTCACGGCGGGTTACGTTGCCAGCCGAGAGCGGGTCGCGGAGTTGTCGTCGCGGATGCCGCGGTGGGTGCGATCGATCCTTGCGGGCACCGCCGAGTCGGTCGGGGACCTGCAGCGACGGTTGGGGCGCATGCATCCGCGACGTCGTCTGGAGGAACACGCGCAGCGGATGGATGACCTTGGCGAAAGCCTGAAGACCGGGGTGGTGCGGGCCCTGCGGGAGCGTCGGCGGCATGGGGGTGTGCTGGGACAGCGGTTGATGGCGGCCCGGCCTTCGGCGCGGTTGGTACGGGAAGTGCGCGCGCAGGTGGAATTGCGCCGCCGCCTGCTCGCCGGCGCCCGGCGGGGACTGCTGACGCAAAGGGAGCGACTCGCGCGCCTCGAGGACCGCTTGCGCCTCCTGTCTCCCGAGGCGGTCCTGGAACGGGGATACTCGATCACCCTCGACGCGGCGACGGGCAGGGTGGTCCGCGATGCGGCGGAAGTCGCCGCGGGGCAACGATTGGTTTCGCGCTTGGCGAAGGGTCGGATTGCGAGCGTGGCGGAGGGTGGTTCCGTCTGACGGCGCGCAGTTCCTTGCCCTGAGGCCTCCGGATTTGGCATAACCTCGCCCGATGCATTCGTTTCGTTACGTCGGGAAGGAACTTTACTGCGAGGACGTGGCCCTTTCGGCACTGGCCAAGAAGCATGGCACACCTCTCTACGTGTACTCGGAGGCGACCCTGACGGATCACTACACGAAACTCGATGAAGCCCTCGCGGCGTTGGATCACCGCATCTGCTTCGCGATGAAGTCGAATTCGAATCTCGCCGTGATCCGTACCCTCGCGGGGCTCGGCAGTGGATTCGACGTGGTGAGCGCCGGTGAGTTGGCGCGGACCATCGCCGCCGGCGGCGATCCCACGAAGTGCGTGTTCGCGGGCGTGGGCAAGACGGAAGAGGAGATCGCCTACGCGCTGAAGCAGGGGATCTACAGTTTCAACGTGGAGTCCGAGGCGGAGTTGCAGCGCATTTCCAAGGTGGCCCTGCGCCTGAAGAAGATCGCCCCGGTGGCGGTGCGCGTGAACCCGAACATCGATGCCCACACCCACGCCAAGATCACGACGGGAACGTACGAGAACAAGTTCGGCATCGCGTTCGAGGAGGTGGAGAAGGTCTACGCGCGCGCCGCGAAGCTCTCCAACATTCGCCTCCGCGGCATCCAGATGCACATCGGCTCCCAGTTGACCGACGTGGCCCCGTTCCGGAAGGCCGTCGAGAAGGTCGCGCCGCTGGTGGATCGCTTGAGCCAGAAGCATGGCTTCGACTTCTTCAGCATCGGTGGCGGCATCGGCATCGTTTATCAGGATGCGCTGGCGAGCGGTGACCCCGCCTGGTGGTCGGGTTCCAAGGGCAAGGGCATCCTCACGCCGGCGGCGTACGCGGCCGAGTTGGTGCCCCTCTTGAAGCCGCTCGGCTTGAAGATCCTCCTCGAACCCGGCCGCTTCCTCTCCGGAAACGCCGGTGCCCTCGTCACCCGCGTGGAATACATCAAGCGCACGGGCAAGAAGAACTTCGTGATCGTGGACGCCGCCATGAACGACCTGATCCGGCCCGCGTTCTACGACAGCTACCACGAGATCGTGCCCCTCACCCGCAAGGGCGGAGCCACGATCCCCTCGGATGTCGTCGGCCCGATCTGCGAATCCGGCGATTACTTCGCCAAGGACCGGCCCCTGCCGAAGGTGGGCGAGGGTGACCATCTGGCGTTACTGAGCGCAGGTGCCTACGGATCCGTCATGGGCTCGAATTACAATTCCCGCGGCCTTGCCGCCGAGGTGCTCGTGAAGGGCAAGAAGTCCGCGCTGGTGCGCCGCCGCCAGGAGCTCTCCGAAATCTGGGCGCTGGAATCGAAGGCTCCCTGGCAGGCGTGACGCGGAGGTGCCGGTTGCACCCCCCGAATGGAACGGAGTGGCGACGTCCCCGTCGCCATTGCTGACTTTGTTCAAAGGGCGATGAAGACATCGCCGCCTCGTTCTGCGCTGAGTTTCCCCCTCGCCACGTTTGCGGCCGTTCCGCAGGATCGGTCCCATCCTCATGGAACCTGATCACATCCGACAGTTGCGCGAGGCGGTGAAGCTCTCGCCCGAGAACACCCCCTTGCGCCAGGCCTTGGCCGACGCCCTCCTGGGCGCGGGAATGTCGGCAGGGGCGGTCGAGGAGTACCGCGCCGCACTGGCCCAGGTTCCCGACAGCATTGCGCTGAAGTTCGGGTTGGCCCGCGCCTTCCACGCCGCAGGCAAACACAGTCACGCCCTGGTGGTGCTGGAGGATCTGGTGAAGTCCAGCGAGGCACCAGGGCGCGCGTTCGTGCTCCAGGCCCGCATCCTCGCCGGCATCGGCGAGGTGGAACTGGCGGTCCAGCAATACAAGGTCGGCGTCGCGCGGGATCGTTCGGCCGCCGATGCCGATTTCGCCCGTCGCCTGGGAATCCTGGCGGTTCCACCGAGGGAGGAAACCGCTGCATCAAGTGTCCCGGACGACGCGCTCGATGAATCGGATGAGGACGAGGTCGTGGAGGGTCGCATCCGGCAGTCCTGGCAACCCGCGGAGGACACTGCGGAGGCGGAGATCGAACGTCCGAAGATCGGATTCGCCGACGTGGGCGGGATGGAGGCGCTGAAGGAGGAGATCCGGCTCAAGATCATCTATCCGCTGACCCATGC
>JBIKWS010000464.1:0-4053 GCA_044356195.1 Cyanophyceae cyanobacterium | reverse complement strand
CGGGGTGGGGCGAAGAAACGCAACCGGCCGTTGGCACGGTCGAGGTGCCATTCGCCGGGGGCATCGAGGCTGTCAGCGGTGTTCTCGACCCAATAGCGGGCGTCGGGTTCATCCATCCAATAGGGCCGTGGGCCGCCGGCGAGGCGTGCGATGTTTCGGTTGGGATCGATGGCGCGGAGGGGCAAGTGGAGATCGGTCCACTTCATCAGGACGATGACGCGTGCGTCGGGCTCGGCGGCCCAGGACGGGCGCAGGTCACCGGGCTTGAAGGAAAGTTCGATGGGTGCGCTGGTGGTGAGGGGACCGGCGGTTTGGAGGAATCCGGTGTTGGGGGTGCGGGCGCGTTGGACGCGTTGGCCGTTGACGAACAATTGGTGGAAGTACCAGGAACCGTGGGCGACTTCTGGCAGCGTCACTTCCCAGATGCGGGGATCGGTGGTGGAGGGTTTCCAGCCTTCGATGGTCTGTCCGCCCGAGAGGACGGAAGGACGGCGCCCGTTGGCTCCGACGATCTCGACGAAGCTGTCGTCGGGCCCGAGGTCGAGGGGGGCGTCGAGGGTGTGACGGCCCGGGGAGAGTTGGACGGTGACAGGAGTGCCGGGGTGGGATTGGTGGAGTTCGCGGGCCTTGGCGATGCCGGCGGTGAGGGTGGCGACCGGACCCTGGTGCTTGTCGGGATTCGCCCGGGCGTGGGTTCCCGACCATGAATCGAGACCGTGGGGATCGACGTAAACGATCGGGCGATCGTCGGCGGCAGCACTCAGGGCGATGAGGCAGAGCAAGGCGATCCGGGTTGGAAGGTGGGTTGGATTCATAGCGGCGGGTGGATGTGGATGCGCTCGCGTTGGAGCAGATGAAGGACGGCGGCGAGGGTGCCCAGGGCGGAACCTTCGAAGCGGTTGTTGATATAGAGGTAGGCGCGCTGGGTGCGGGCCTCGCGCAGCACGGCGAGGATCATGTCGAGGAGGATGCCCCGCGCGATGGGATTGGGATCCTGGACGCGGTCGTAGGGCGCGAACTGGTCGACGGCCTGTTGGTAGCGGCGTCCGGGACGGAGGAGGAATCGGGCCCCGAAACACTCCGGATTCGTCCGGCTACCGGGTGCGATCCATTGTTCATCGATGGGCGGCATGGCTTCCCAGGAGCTGTAGACGTGCGCGACGCGATGCTTCGCGAGGACGTCGAAGTAGTCGGGATGGATGAACGATCGGTTGCGGATCTCGATGCCGTAATCCCATCCAGTGGGAAGTTGCCCGAGGAAGTGGTCGAGGTCGGCGACGAAGTCGCGTCCGCGCGTGTAGTCGGTGGCGTGGAAGTGCGAGAACTCGAACATGAGGAGGCCGACCTTGTCGCGGTAAGGCGCGCACCGGGCGAGGAAGGCGTCGTGGAACAGGGCAGCGTCGAGGAAGTGCGGGTTGACCGTGCCCTTGCGGGTGCCGAAGCGGTCGAGGTGCGGGAAGCGCTTGAGGGTGATGTCGTCGGTGACCTTGAAGGAGAAGCGGAAGCCTTCGGGGACATCGGCCATCAGGCCGGCGAGGTATTTCTCGGAGGGGAAGCTGTAATAGGCGGCGTCGACGCCGACGGAGCGGAAGACGGAGGCGTACTCGGAAAGGCAGGTCTTCTCGAACCGGGTTTCGCTGAACTTGCCGCGGTAGGTGTAGCGGTCGTCGGAATACAGGAGACCGCGCCAGCCCGGGTATTTCCAGGAGGAGGTCCCGAGGTAGACCCCGCGGGCTGCGAGGCGTGCCAGCAGGTCGGCGGCGAAATCCCGTTCAAAGGTGGGTGTCAGATCCGGAGGGAGTGACATGCGGGAGAGGATGCAGGGATTGGGGACGGGTTCCGAGCCTTGCGTTTCTTTTGGGGAGGGGGACGCCTCCTGACGTCGTCGGCTACGAACGTTGGATGCGGGACTGCGGCGACGAGGACGTCGCCTCCCCGTTCCGTTTTGGGGAGACCAAAACGGCTCCACCGACCGAAGTCAGCGGAGCCGTTGTTGGTTCTCGATTGTTGCCTCCGTAAAGAAGACAACCCTGCGACCATGCGCGAGAGCGGTGGGGGCGTCCAGTGTTGGTTTGGGGGGAGAGGCTTGCGGAAGGGGCGGGTCGGACGCATGACTGGAAGCCATGGACGTGACGCGCGATCGACAGGGACGGGTGACGTGGGGGGTGTTGCTGTGCGTGGGATGGTTGTGTGGATTCGGCGGGGCGGCGGTGGTCCGGGCGGAGGAATCCCGCGTCCCGGATCCGGCACCCGCGCTCGAGTGGTTGGGATTGCGCTTTCCGGCCGAATCCATGAAGGCCCTGCGCGATGTGGCCTCCCAGCACCGGAAGGGAATCGATGCGGTGCGGCAGCGTCCGGTGGACCCGGCCCGGCCGCAGACCCTGGTGTTCCGGCCGTGGGCCGATTCGGTGCCGGCGCGTTTCACGGAGGGTTACCGATGGGAGCCGCCAGCGGGCGTGAAACGTCCAGCGGATCGCGAGGCTCTGGCGTGGATGGGGGTGGCGGAGTTGTCGGCGCTGGTCCGGGCGCGCGTGGTGAGCTCGGAGGAATTGACGGTGTTGGCGATCGAACGGTTGAAACGGTTCGATGGGACGTTGCATGCGGTGGTGAACCTGACGGAGGCGCGGGCACTGGAGAGTGCGCGTCGGGCGGACGCCGAGATCCGGGCGGGGAAGTGGCGGGGGCCGTTGCATGGCATTCCGTACGGGGCGAAGGATCTGCTCGACGTGCAAGGCGTGCCGACGACGTGGGGCGTCGGGGTGCGATCGAATGCGGTGGCGACATCGGATGCGACGGTGATCGCGCGTTTGGAGGCGGCGGGTGCGGTGCTGGTGGCGAAGTTGAGCCTCGGAGAATTGGCGATGGGCGATGTGTGGTTCGGGGGCAAGACGCGGAACCCGTGGGCTCCGGCGGATGGCTCGAGCGGATCCTCGGCGGGGTCGGCTTCGGCGGTGGCGGCCGGATTGGTTCCGTTTGCGATCGGGTCGGAGACGCTCGGGTCGATCGTGTCGCCCTCGACGGTGTGTGGGGTGAGCGGGTTGCGACCGACGTTTGGTCGGGTGCCGCGGACGGGAGCGATGACGCTGTGTCCATCCATGGACAAGCTCGGGGTGCTGGCGCGGAGCGCGGAGGATGCGGCGCTGGTGTTCGAGGTGATCCGTGGGCCGGACGGCAAGGATCTGTCGGTCGCGCCGGCGGGTTTTGAATGGGACAATCGGACGGGGATCTCGGGCATGCGGATCGGGGTGCTCGGCGTTGACCTGCGGAAGGACAAGGCCAGGTGGACGAATCATGCCGCGGTGGTGGAATGGATGCGCGGAGCGGGGGCGGTGGTCGAGGAGGTGACGTTGCCGCCGTTCTCCGGGGATGGGTTGGGGCTGATCCTGATGGCGGAGGCGTCGGCGAGTTTCGAGGCGTGGGTGCGGGATGGTCGGATGGACGGGTTGGTGCAGCAGGATCCGGGGAGTTGGCCGAACCTGTTCCGTGCGGCGCGGCTGATTCCGGCGGTGGAGTATCTGGAGGCCAACCGGGGTCGCGGGGAACTGGCGGAGGCGATGGAGGCGATGCTGGCGCGGTATGATGCGGTGCTGGCTCCGGCGTGGGTTGGGGAGACGCTGGTGTTCTCGAATTACAGCGGCCATCCAAGCGTGGTGATGCCGGATGGGGCGAAGGTGGGAAGCCGACCGGCGACGGTGTGCCTGATCGGGCGGTGGTTTGGCGAATCGGCGATCCTGCGGGTCGCGCGGGCCTGGCAGCAGGGAACCGCGTGGCATCAAGCGCGGCCGCCGGGTTTCTGAGAACGGACGATTACTGGGAGCGGGAACGTTCGATGAGCTGGAGGTCGGCCTTGGCGCGGGCGTCGCCAGCGTCGGCGCGTCGGAGGAGTTCCTGAACGATGGCCTGGGAGGTCTGTTCGACGGTCTGTAGTTGTTCCGCGGTCAGGCCGGGCGCGTTCTTGGCTTCCTGAAGGGCGACGACGCCCATGCCGAGGTCATTCGTCTTCGCCGCGGCAATCGCGATCTGGATGGCGGGATTTTCCGCGGCCTTGCCGAG
>JBIKWS010000463.1:0-4059 GCA_044356195.1 Cyanophyceae cyanobacterium | reverse complement strand
ATTTTGTTGTTGTGTCCGAATCCATGACCAACAGGGGCTTGGTGATGGGAGAGGGAACCAGCAGGCATGGAACCTTATATCAGGAGGCCGCGTCCCGTTGAAGGCCGAGCTGAAGAACCTTCTTGTCGCTCCTGGTTCAATCACCCGATCCGGGTGCTTACCACGAATTCCTCAAAGGACACGAAGGTCTGCCTGGATGGGCTTGAGGGATGTGAGGACACGATCGACGGACAGGATGGCAGGATGACTGGATTGATGTGAGCGGGGTGGCCACAACCGCGTTGCGGTTGGGTTTTCTTGTGGGCGTGGACCCAGGGTAGGCCTCGTTCCTCGGCCAACCCTGGGCTGCGGGCCTCAACGCCGTTGGCGTTGGTTGGGCTTTGGGCGAGGGCGACGAGGATGTCGCTACCCCGGTCCTGGGATTGGGACGGGAAGGCGATGTCCTCAACGCCGTGGGGAGGGGCTTTGGGAGACGGCGGCGAGGATGTCGCTACCCCGGTCGTGGGATTGGGACGGGGAGGCGATGTCCTCATCGCCGTGGGGAGGGGCTTTGGGGCCGTCGCCGCCCCGGTGGAGTGGAGGTGATGGCCGGTTCCGTGCGGCCGATGCTGGGTCTTTCGCCTACTTGGCGGCTTCGTAGAGGGCGCAGACGGCACCGGCGGGATCGCGGATGATGGCGACCTTGGCGCCGCCCATTTCTCCGGGAGGACGGATGATGGATCCGCCCAGTTCAACGCAGGTCCGGACGCTCTCCTCGACGTTCGCGACGGTGATGTAGATGAGCCAGTGGGGCGGGATGTCGGCATTGACGCCGCGGGCGTGGCAGATGCCGGCGGCAGGGACCTCACCCGCGGGTGGGATCATGCAGTAGTCGGAATACCCTTCCATCTCGATGGGTTGCGATGACCAGCCCACCACACGCTCGTAGAAGGAACGGATTGTTCCGCACTCGGGGACGGTGAGGTCCACCCATCCAATGCTGCCTATCGGTAGTGACGACATGATGATCTTTCTGCGCAGCGGGAGCCCGGTTGGACGGTACCCGATGGTCGTCCCTGTGTGCCGCCCGGCACGCAGGGTGGGTTCCGACGGCCGGTGATCCGGACGCGACTGTCGCCGTATTATGCGGAGGAGCGTGGGACTGCAAGGGAGGGGGTAGTCATGGATTGGCCGGCCGAGCTAACAGTGGGAACCAGGCTTGGGAGGGGTCACCTGCGGGCTTTTGCGCCAATGCTGGGTGCTCCGCCAACGTATGGAAATCCTGTTCGGTTCGACGCAGGTCCGGGCGCTCTCCTCGATGTTGGCGACGGTGATTAGGATGAATCGGTCCAAAGGGGGATTGCGGGCTTCGGTGGGCGAATTCATCATGAGCCGCATGATCAAGCCCGAAGGAGGAAAGTCGGCACGGATCCTCACCGTCGCCCTGTTTGTTCTGGGAGGGCTTGGGATCCTGATTTCGTTGCCGGTGCTGGGATTGGCGGCTTTGGGGAGCATTGGAGCCCTCGCCGATGCGGGTCCTGCGGAGAACCGCAAGATGGCGCTGCAATTGGTTTCCTGGGGACTGCCTCCCTTACTCGCTGGCCTGGTGCTGTGCGGGTTTGGATTCGTGGCGTTTTTTGTAAATCGAAAGCGCACAGGTTCCGGGACGGAGGGTTCAGCGAAGGACGGTCCTCCGATTCGCCAATAGATCGCTGGATGGTCCCATCCCAGACTTGGTAGGGCGCATCTTGACACTGCCCCCGTTTGAGAATGGGAACGGGGCGGCGATGTCCTCATCGCCTCCGGATAAAGCGAGAGAAGGCAACGAGGACGTTGCCGCCCCGTTTGAGCTGGGGGGAGTGTCAAAGAGGGAGAGCCGCAATAAACGAAAAGAACCCAAAAATGGGGAAGAGACCTGGCGCTGGCTCGGTTCGTTGCCACGAATTCCGCGGAGGGCACGGAGACTGAGCTGGGTAGGCTTTTGGGATGTGACGACAAGATCGACGGGAAGGGGACGGACAGGATGTCAGGATGACAGGATGGATGTCGTGTGGGGTGGCCACAACCGCGTTGCGGTTGGGTTGCCTTGGGGCGTGGACCCAGGGTAGGCCTCGTTCCTCGGCCAACCCAGGGCTGTGCGGCCAAAACGCCGTTGGCGTTGGAGGGGCTGCACAGGAGACGTCGCCTCCCCGGATGGGAAGGGCTTTGGAACGGCGACAAGGACGTCGCCTCCCCGGATGGGAAGGCTTGCACTTTGGGGTGGGCGGGGAAGGGTTGGCGGAAATGGAAGGTGCCGTGGGAATGCAACCGAACGAAGGATCGACGCTGTCGGTCTTCGTGCGTTCCTTGCGGGAGACCGGGGCGGTGGCGCTGGTGCTGGAACCGTTGGACGCCCGGTTGGACGGGGTGGAATCGGAGTTGCGGGCGCTTGATGGACGGGCGCGTCTGGCGTTGGGAGGCGAAGCCCCGGCGTTGCAGATGGACGCGGCGATCTGGGCGGCGCGGTTGATGTACCGGCTGTGTCAGTGTGCGGTCTGCCGGGATCTCGGCGAGGTGACGATCCGGGCCGCGTGTGATCCGCCGTGCCCGGGGCCGGTGGGACCGTCGCGGGTGTGGTCGGTGGACCTTCTGCTGCGGCACCTGCCCGCGTTGTGGCGTTGGGTGCGACGCCAGAGTCATCTGGATCCGTTGGTGGCTGCCCTTGAAACCGTGGGGAAGACGTGGCCGATGTCGTCGGTGGGCATGCCCGCCTGTGGGGGTGGGAGCGTTGAGGCGTTTGCGGCGGACGCGGTGTTGCTGCGTTTGTATGTCGACCGGATCGAGGCGGAGGGGGATCTGACACGGTTGGGAGTGGCGGTGGTGGACCGGATGATCCGGAACGACCTGAGCGTGCATCGGACGTTGGCTCCGCGGTTGGCGGACCGCGTGCTGGGCAATGCGGCGGGCGTTGCGTGAACGGATTTTGCAGGAAGGATCGAGACTGAACCCATGAGTGACATTGCGAGCCGGTTGGTGATGGAGGTGCTGGAACCGATGAAGCGCAGCTTCGTCGGGAAGGACGAGGTCATCGACCTCATGGGAGTCTGCCTGATGGGCGGCGAGAACCTGTTCCTGCTCGGTCCTCCCGGAACGGCGAAGACGGCGCTGGTGCACCAGTTGGGGGCGCGCATGGAGGGGCGGACCTTTGATTACCTGCTCACCCGCTTCACCGAGCCGAACGAGTTGTTCGGGCCGTTCGACATCCGGCGTCTGCGCGAGGGCGAACTGGTGACGAACACGGAAGGGATGCTCCCGGAGGCGTCGCTGGTGTTCCTCGACGAATTGCTGAACGCGAACAGCGCGATCCTGAACTCGCTGCTGATGGCGCTCAACGAACGGATCTTCCGTCGCGGCCGCGAGACACGGCCGCTGTCGGCCCTGATGTTCGTCGGCGCGAGCAATCACCTGCCCGAGGACGACGCGTTGAAGGCGTTGTTCGACCGCTTCCTGCTGCGCGTGCGCTGCGACAACGTTCCCGAGGATCGCCTGGAGGAGGTCCTGGGGGCGGGGTGGGTGCTGGGACAATCCCGTGTGGCGACCTCCGCGCTTTCCTTCGAGAAGCTGCGCGAAGCCCAGCGCGAACTGGTGCGGGTGGATCTGGCGATGGTGCGCCCGGCCTTCGCGCGCTTGATCCAGCGGATCCGTCATGCCGGCATCGCGGTCAGTGATCGTCGGGCAGTGCGGTTGCAGCGCGTGGTGGCAGCGAGCGCGTTGTTGTGCGGTCGGACGGAGGCACGGCTCAGCGATCTCTGGGTGCTGCGCCATATCTGGGATGCGGAGGAACAGCAGGAGGTGCTCGCCGGGTTGGTGGCGCATGCGCTGGAGGAAGCGGCCGCGGCGGAAGGCGACCATCCACGGGCGCGTCCGAACACCGGTCCGGACCCCGAAGCACTCGCACGCGACCTTGAAGGCCTGGAAGCGGATGCCCAGGACGCCGACGAACTGGCGGGCGTGCGCGATCGGTTGGCGATCCTCGAAGGCCGCGTTCCGTGGGTGGCGGATCGGGTGCGACGCGAGTGGCTGACGGGTCGGGTGGCGGCG
>JBIKWS010000021.1:0-14019 GCA_044356195.1 Cyanophyceae cyanobacterium | reverse complement strand
AAACCATGACTGCGAGGAGCACCAATCCTGCCAGCAGCCAGACAAGTCCCAACCGATCTGCCGCAATTCCCACGAGCGCGCCTCCGATGACCGTCGACGCGAACCGCGGCCCCGTCCGGTGCCATGCCCACGCCGGTCGCCTCGTGTCCACGTACACCATGACCTGCGCAAAAGTCGCCGCACCCACCGCCGCCAAAACGCCAACCGAGCCAACAGTCCGCACCCAACCGGTTATTGCCTCCATCCAAGCAGCAGCGGTACCCAAGGTCAGTACACCGGCCACGGCCCCCAACACCATCGCCTCACGGCTCAGCCAACTCGTCCGCCAACCCATCCACACCCGCCACGCCTTCAGCGGTTGTCCGAGATGGAACACCGAAGCCACCATCCCCGCCTGGAACAGCAGCCAACCCATCGCGCAGATCCATCGGCTCGGCACGTCCCCCAACACTTGCCCCGCCACCATCCCGCCACCGGCTTGCGTCAGCACCAACATCCACACCAACGGCCAATGCGTCTCCGCAGGTCGTACACCCCCCGGAGACACCGCCGCCAACCCCTCCAGCGAACGCGTCGTCCGGTACACCGTCGTCGGCTGCGTGATCGCCGGATCCGCCATCCCCGGCAACGCGCAGCCACCCGAAGACACCGCACCCGCCGCCGTCGAGGACCGCGCCTTCACGTCGTCCAACCGGACCTTCGTCACGCGGATCGCTTCGTTCGGACACGCCTGCACGCAGGCCGGCGCTTCGCCTTCCGCGAGGCGGCCGTGGCACAGGTCACACTTCCGCACGATGCCGCGCTTCGCCGAATACTTCGGAACGTCGTACGGACATTTCAGGATGCAGTAACTGCACCCGATGCACTGGTCGTCGAGGTGCCGCACGATGCCCGTCAACGGATCCTTGTCGTACGCCAGCACGGGGCAGCCCTCGAGGCACCCCGGTTCGACGCAATGATGGCACGCGCTCGTCACCGGCAAGGCCACCGCCTCCGCCGTTGGACGCGCCAGCCGCGACGGATCAAACTTCTTTCCCAGCAAGAGCGTCACCTCGCGCCACGACTCGTCATCGTCGAGGCCGTTCATCGAATGACACGCGGAGACACACGCCTTGCAGGATGAACAGCGGTCGAGGTCCACCTCGAAGGCGTACTGCTCCCCCGGGCGCGGTGCCGACAACGGCATCAACTCCCGGTAATGCGGTTCTAGCAACGGAGCCGACGTGTCCGCGTGCCGCTGCGCGAATTGCTCCACCGCCGTCAACTGGCGTTGCTCCGCCAGGAAGACGTCCACCAGCGTCTCGACGCTTTCGGGATCCAGGTTCGGGGAGCGGACGCTCACGGGGATCGGGTTCGGGGCTATGCGGAGAACAGCTCCTGCAACCGGCCCACGTCGTGGCGGGCGGTGAACTGCTGGAAGGTCTCACCCGCGGCGCGCAGGCGTTGGTAGGTGACAAGCATCCGTTCCAACAGCGGCTTCAGTTCCTCCAGGATCACCCCCTGGAACAACGCCCGGCCCACGGCCTGACGCTCGCCAAATCCACCGCCCACGAACACGTGATAACCCTCCACCGATTCACCGGCACGCTTCACCTTCGCCCCCAGCAATCCGATGTCCCCCATGTAATGCTGCGCGCACGAATTCGGGCAGCCTGTCAGGTGGATGTTGACCGGTTGATCCAACGTCACCCGCCGATCCAACCACTGCATCAACGCCATCGCATCGCCCTTGGTGTTCGACGCGGCAAACTTGCAATGGCTGTTCCCCGTGCACGCGATGAATCCGCCGCGCAACGCGCTGGCCTGCCAGTTCAACCCCGCCTTCACCAACGCCTTCTTCAGCGTTTCCACAAAGGCCTCGGGCACGTTCGGGATCACCAGGTTCTGCCACACCGTCAACCGCACCTCGCCGGAGCCGTAGTTCTCCGAGAGCTCAGCCAATCGCCGCAGCTGCTTCGACGTCAACTGTCCCACAGGAATCTCCACGCCCACCCAGTGAAGTCCCGGCTGCCGCTGCGCATGCACGCCCAGATGCGCGTGCATCCCACCCTCGGCCATCGGTGCCGGCGCAGGCACCTCCGCTCCCACGGGAATCCGCAGCAGCTCGAAGCCGAGCACCTTCTCCGTCTCGGCGAGGTAGCGCTCCAACGTCCACGTCTCCAGCAGATGCTTCAGTCGCGCCTTCTTGCGATCCGTCCGATTGCCATTCGCCAGATAAACCCGCAGCAACGCCGTCGTGACCCGGATCACGTCCGCCGCCGGCACAAGCACGCCCAGATCGCGCGCGAACGCCTTGTGCCCCGTCGCCCCGCCCAGTGCACAACGGAAGTAAATGCCCGCCGCCAACTGCTCGGTCACGAGATCCCCAACCCGCACCGCACCGGCCTCCGCGGCCGCAAGCTCCGCAGGGGTCCAGACGCGCACCGCCTTCCACCCAATGTCGTTCGTGTCCTCCACCGTCGGGATCCGTCCGCCGCCATGGAACGCAATGTTGAACTTGCGCGGCAGGTCGTAGAATTCGCGGTGGTTCAGGATCACCAATCCCAACTG
Source organism: Cyanophyceae cyanobacterium (assembly GCA_044356195.1). Taxonomy (GTDB): domain Bacteria; phylum Verrucomicrobiota; class Verrucomicrobiia; order Limisphaerales; family UBA9464; genus UBA6176. Next base: position 11,469 of record JBIKWS010000021.1, on the reverse strand, counting down.
CTGGACGATCGGCAACGTCTCCACCCGTTCGTCCACATCCACCCCGCTGGTGGGATCACACGTGAGGTTGCGGATGTTGTCCGCGCCCGCGCCGCGGGTGTGCAGTCCGATGGCCTGGATACGGCGCAGGAACTCGGGCGCATCCTTGGGCGTGATGTGACGGACCTGAAGGTTCGCACGCGTCGTCACTTGCAGGTAACCCGTGGTCAACTGGTCCGTGATCGACGCGATCTCACGCAGCTGCGCGGAGGTCAACTGCCCTCCCGGAATCCGCAGCCGTGCCATGTAGCCGTCCTTCATGGGGCTCATGAAGAACAGGCCCTGCCACTTGAACCGGAACGTATTCTCCTTGTCTGGCGCCTGGTTCGCCGCGGCGTGCTGCAACAGCAGCGAGTAGGCGTCCAACGGATGCAGCTCGCGCTTGATCCGCTCCTCGTTCGTCAGTTCGGAAAGATCCGGTCCCGCCGGTGCCACCGCCGGCGGCGGTACCATGTCGCCGAAGCTGAGGCCACGGTTCTGCAGGCCCGCAAACAGTCCCTCCAGATAGGCGACCTGCTCGCTGTTCAGTGGTTGTCCGGCGACCTCACGGAATGGCAGTGGCATGGCGTCGTTCCTCTCGTTCTCAGTAAACGTCCCGTTGATAGCGTCCCGCAGCCCTCAGGGCTTCGAGGTATTCCGCGGCCTGCTCCGCATTGCGGCTTCCGTGGGTTTGCACGATCTCCCCCAAGGCCGCCTCTACATCCTTTGCCATCCGCTTGGCGTCGCCGCAGACGTAGAAATGTCCACCCGCCTCCAGCCACCGCCACAACTCGGCCCCCGATTCCCGCATGCGGTCCTGCACGTAAACCTTCTGCGATTGGTCCCGGCTGAACGCCAGATCCAGCCGGGTCAGGAACCCGTCGCGATGCATCGGCTCCAACTCGTCCGCGTACAGGAAATCCGTCGATCGCCGCTGGTCCCCGAAGAACAGCCAGTTCCGACCCGTCGCCCCCGTCGCCCGACGTTCCTCCAGGAACGCGCGGAACGGCGCAATGCCCGTTCCCGGTCCCACCATGATCATCGGGAGTGTGGGATCCGTGGGCGGACGGAAGTTCCGGCTCACATGCACGAATACCGGCACGGGCGTCTCGCCGGGAACCACCCGATCCGCCAGCCAACACGAAGCCACGCCCTTGCGGACGCGTCCATGCAGTTCGTAACGCACGGCACCCACGGTGAGATGGACTTCGCCCGGATGCGCCTTGGGCGAAGATGAAATCGAGTAGAGCCGCGCCTGCAGCGGCCGGAGGTGTTCCGCCAGTTCTGCCGCCGTCAAGCGCGCCCCCGGGGCCGCCCGCAACACATCGACGAGATCCCGCCCCGGCAGCCACGCGTCCAACTCCGCCTTGCGTGCGAGCTCGAGCAATCCGGCAAGCACCGATCCCGGGGCCTTCTGCGCGACGCACTTCACGAACCCGCTGGCGGCCTGCGTCACCACCCACTGCTTCATCAGCGCGTCGTGCAGGGGCATGCCACCCAGTGCCTCAACCGGCTCATCCCCGGTCAGCCCGAGCGTCGCCAGCAATTCCTCCACCAACGCCGGACAGTTCTGCGGCATCACGCCCAGCGCGTCCCCGGCCGCGTACGAAAGTCCCGAATCGCCCAACAGGATCTCCACGTGCCGGGTGTCCTTCGCCGACCCCGTTCCATTCAACGGTCGCGCCACGCGCATCCGGGCGGCGTACGGGTTCTTGCGCGTCCATCCCACTTCTTCCAGAGCGATAGCCCGCACCCCTTCCGCGACTGGCTTTGCGGTCGCCGAGGGAACCTCTCCCAACATCGGCCACAAGGCTTCGATCCAGGCTCCAGCGGAAGCCTCGTATTCCACATCGCACTCCGCCCGCGCAACCAGTCGCTGGGCTCCCAGGGACGCCAACCGCTCGTCCATGCCGCGGGCCGCCCCGCAGAAGTCCGCGTAGTTCCGGTCGCCGAGTCCCAACACCGCGTACGACAACCCGGCCAGCGAAGGCGCGGCGTCGCTGGAAAGTGCGGACCAGAAGGCCGCCGCGTTGTCCGGCGGCTCACCATCGCCCCACGTCGAGGTCACCACCACGAAGCGCCCGGCTCCCGCGAGATCCTTCAACGCCACCGCATTCAGCTCACGCAGGGTCACCTGGAACCCCCGCGCCTCCGCCAGCTTCCCGAACCGTCGCGCCAACCCGGCCGCCGATCCGGACTGCGACCCAAACCCCACGAGCATGGGCCGCGCCGGAGTCGCCGCCACCGGGGCCGCCGCACCCGCGGTGGCCCCGGCCCCCAGCCGGTCATGAAAGACCCCGGCCAGGAACCCGTTCAACCAGGCCCGCTGCTCCCGCGTGAACGGCGCTGTCTCCGGTACAATGTTCATGCCTCTCCCAGCCAAAGGATCCGTCCGATCCGTCCGATCCGACTGATCGGACAGATCTCTCCAGGTTTGCTCAGAAGTTCACGATGGCCTGGATGTAGACATAGTCGGCGTCCTGGGAGCCCACGCGGCGCAGGGAGTCCTGGATGTAGTCCCCGGCGAACGCATGGCAGTAGGCCGCCTCCATCACGAGGTACTTGTTCACCTGCCACGTCGCGACGAGATCGATCTCCGAGCCGAGGAAGCTGCCCGCATCCGGGTTGATGCCGTATCCGGTGCCACGAGCGCCTGCGCCCTGCGTGGTCACGCCGCCGCGGGGAAGACCGGCCACGTTGTAGAAGTTGTCGTTCACCGTGGCCAACCACCGCAGGTGACCTTCCAACTGCAGCTTGATCCGCGGCGTCGCCATGATCGAACTCCGCAACCGGACGTTGTGGATGTTCTGCAACGACGCGAAGTCCGCGTACCCGTAGAACAGGTGACCGGTCGGATACAGGTGCACGAACGTGTTGTGTTCCCCATCGGTCGGATCGTTGTCGCCGCTGGCGAAGCTGTATTCGATGCCCAGCCGCGGCGCGAATTCCGACTCCTTCCACGTGTACCCGCCCGACAGCACGCTTGCGAACGCGCTGTGGTCGCGACGTGGCCCGTTGCCGCCCGCCTCGCGGAAGTCCGCGAAGTTGCCGAACTGGTAATAGGCCTGCGCGCCCCAGTCGACGTTCGCCCAGTCGTTGGTCGAGTTCTTGAGGTACATGCCCGCCGTATAGACGTCCTGCGCTTCAGGCGGACGGAACGGAGCCGGCACCAATCCACGGGATCCGTCGTTGCCCCCGCGGCCGACGTTGCGCGCGAGCAGGTAGAACTCGCTCCAGGTCTTGGGAATCTTCTTGGTCGTCAACTGGAGCCCCGAAAACAGCTCGTCGTTGTTCGGCTTGTTGAAGCGGTTGTCCTCCGGCATCACCACCATCGAGCTCCAGCCCTCCAAGGTGAACATCGGGTTCTGCCAGCGGACCTTGGCGGCGTCCCACTGACGCTGAATGTTGTTCCAGGCCAGCGGCCCCACAATCCGCTGCTCACCCAGCACCAGTTCCTGCCGCCCGACCTTCAGCGACACCGGAAACTCCTTGTGATTCCCCAACGTCACATAGGCCTGCTGCAGGTCGAGCGGACCATCCGATTCCGGACTGCTGCCGCCACCGGCGGGTCCCACCGGATACGCCGGAATGGTCACCCCGTTGATCGTCTGGGAACGGGTCACGGCGTTGCCCGTGCTCGAACGATCATCGCCGGAAACCGAACTGTTCCGCCCCTGCACGAAGACCTCGACCCACTTCCCCGTGTAGCCCGCGCGGATCAATGTCTTCTGCAACAGGTACGAATTGTCGTTGTCCGTATCCGTCCGGAAGTCCGCCAGCGGACCAGGCCCGGTGAAGCCGCCGTTCTCCTTGATTTCATAACGCGTCCACGAAAGGACGCCGAAGTTCCACGAGGACATGTACGGGTTGTCCTGTCGCAGCAGGTCGTTGATGTACCCGGCCTGCGTCGGGGCCACCGGACTGGTGACGCCCCACTCGAGGCTGGCCGCCTGGGTGAGTCCTCCAGCCATCAGCAGACTGGCGGATCCGAGGGTGATGCAATGGTTCTTCATGCGGTCGATTTCAGTTGGATCAGGTTTTCCGAAAATTCGTCCTCAGGCTTTCAGCGCCGGTTCCTTCTTCAGCGCGCCGTGGTCTGCGTTCGCGCCGGGTTTGGTTGGCTCTGCCGCCGCTGGCGTGGGCGCGTGGGACGCCGTGCCCGGACCGTGGCCCTGCCCCGGGGTCTGCCCCTTCAGCGTGTACGCACGGACATTCAGGAACTCGATCAACTGCTCCCGCAGCCGGTAGTACTCCGGACTCTCCAGCAGTTCCTGCCGGCGACGCGGACGGGCAAACGGCACCTCCAGGATTTCACCCACTTCCGCCTCCGGCCCGTTCGTCATCATCACAATCCGGTCGGACAGGAACAGCGCCTCGTCGACATCGTGCGTCACCATCAGGGCCGTGAGCCGGTTTCGGTTCCACAGGTCCAGCAACACCTGCTGCAACTCAAAGCGCGTCAGCGAATCCAGCATCCCGAAGGGTTCGTCGAGGAGGAGCATCTTGGGCGACAACGCAAACGCCCGGGCGATGCCCACGCGTTGCCGCATGCCCTGGCTCAGTTCCGCCGGACGCTTGTGCATCGCATCCGCCAGGCCCACGACCGTCAGGTAATACTCGGCGATCTGCCGTCGCTCCTCCCGCGATGCGGTGTAGAACACCTGGTCCACACCCAACATGACGTTCTCCATCGCCGTCATCCACGGCAGCAGCGTCGGCGACTGGAACACGACTCCGCGGTCTGGCCCCGGTCCGGTCAGTTCCTTCCCCGCCAGCACGATTCCACCCGCAGAGGCGTCGCTCAGTCCCGCCAGGATCGAAAGCACCGTGCTCTTGCCACAACCCGAGTGCCCGATGAGCGACACAAACTCGCCCCGACGGATCTTCAGGTTGAAGTCCTTCACCACCCGCAACGGACCCTTGGGCGTGGGGAAGACCTTGCTCAGGTTCGCGATCTCAACGTGGTCGGCCATGGCAGGGGTTCAGGAAGGGATTTCAACGGTTTCGCGGCGCTCTTCCGAGCGACGGCGCGGCTGCCGACGTCCGCCGATCAACGGCCGCGGAACGTTCAGGTCCTCGGGTTCGATGTCGGGCAGGACCATCTTGCGGGACACCGAGACCGCCGGACGCCCGCCCTCCCCGAGGAGCCACGAGACAACCCGGCTCCGGATCTCCTTGAAGCGCGGGTCATGGTTCAACGCCTTGCGATCCCGCGGCCGCGCCAGATCCACCGCAATCGATGGCCCGAGGGTTGCGCCCGGTCCGGCACTCAGCGGCACGATGCGATCGGCCATCATGATGCCTTCGTCGGGATCGTTCGTGATCAGCACCACGGTCTTTCCGGATTCGCGGCAGATCCTCGAAATCTCATCCTGCAAGGTCGCCCGGGTCAGCGCGTCCAGCGCACCCAGCGGTTCGTCCAGCAGCAGGATCTGTGGATCCATCGCCAACGCGCGCGCCACCGACACCCGCTGGCGCATGCCACCGGAGAGTTCGCTGGGCCGGCGGTCCCGCGCGTGGCTCAGGTTCACCATGGCGATGTGGTGATCGACATGTTGGGCCCGCTTCGCCGCCGACCAGTTCGGAAAGAGTTGGTCCACCGCGAGGGCGATGTTTTCCGCCACCGTCAGCCACGGGAGCAGGCTGTAGTTCTGGAACACCACGCCGCGATCGGGCCCGGGCCCCGTGATCTCCAGGTCATTCAATGTGACCGTGCCGGAATCCGGCCGGAGCAATCCCGAGATCATGTTCAGCAACGTCGTCTTCCCCGCCCCCGAGTAGCCGACGATCGCCACGAACTCGCCCTTCTCCACCGTCAGGGACACATCGCGCAACACCTCCGTGCGCGCACCCGGCACACCGAAGGCTTTCGAGATTCCACTCAGGACAAGGAAGGGCATGGAAGGATTGGGGGAAGGGTTGAAGGATTCAGACCGCACTCTTGAATCGGCGCTCCAGCAGGCTCATCCCGCGGTCCAGCACATAGCCCACCAACCCGATCGTCAGGATGCAGAGCACGATGCTCGTGTAGAGACCGTTGTTGTACTCGTTCCAGAGGAAGTTCCCGATGCCGATGCGTCCCGTGAGCATCTCCACCGCAACGATCACCAACCACGCGATACCCAGGCTCAGGCGGTACCCCGTGAACATGTAGGGCAACGTCGCCGGGATCATGATCCGGAACAGGGTCTTGGTCCGCGACAGCTTCAGCACGCGCGCCACGTTCAGGTAATCCTGCGGAATCGCGCGCACGCCCACCGCCGTGTTCAGCACTGTCGGCCACATCGCGCACACCGCGATGGTGAACAGCGCCGCGAGTTCGTTCGCGCTCTTGCCGCTGTTCGCAAAGATCACCACCCCGAGCGGCATCCACGCCAGCGGCGACACCGGCCGCAGCACCTGGATGATCGGGTCGAACATCTTCGAGAAGTTCTTCGAAAGCCCCAAGAGGAAGCCCAGCGGCGTCCCGAGGATCAACGCGATCGCATATCCCTTTCCGACGATCACCAACGAATACCACGTGAACCGCAGCACGCCCTGGTCGAGTTCCTCGCGCTTCGCAAACGGTTCGACGATGTACTTCTTCGTCTTGTCCCACGTCTGGAAGGGCCCCGGCAGGTCCTGGATCAATCCCGACTTCACCTCTTCCACAGTGCCGTCCGGTTGGGTCTGCGGCGTCACGCGTCCCGACACCAACTGCCAGGCCAGCAACGTCAGCACGAGCCCCACCAAGGGCATCAGCAGGGCGTCCCATTGGATCTTCTTGAGGAATGTCATCGTCGGATCTTTTCCGTGGACCCGGACCGGCGAAAACCGGTCCGGGTCGGCTCAGGTCGTCAGGAACTTCAGGAAGAAATTGGGTGCGGCGGCTTCAACCCTTGAGGTTCTTCACCTCGAAGCTGGTCGCGTAGGCCTCGGGATTCGCGGGATCAAAGGCCTTCCCGTCGAAGAGGGTCTCGGGCTTGTCATCCTTCCCACCATAGCTGAACCCGATCTCCTTCATCGCCGCCTCGTACAGGTCGGTACGGGCGACCTTCGCCGCGATGCCGGCGTAGTCGGGAGCGCCCGAAACCATGCCCCACCGGCGGAACTGCGAGAGCCACCAGGTGACGTACTTCGGCTGCGGGTAGTTGCAGTTCCGCTTGCTGAAGTGCATGTAGAACTCGTCCTTGAACTTGCGCCCGTCGCCCATGTCGTAGTCGCCCAGCAATCGGCCCAGGATCGTTTCCTTCGGGCAATTCACGTAGCTGGGCTTGCTGACGATGTCGCACTGCTCGGGCCGGTTCCCCAGGTCATCCAGCCACACCGACGCCTCGTGCAGCGCCTTCAGCACCGCCTTCACCGTCTTCGGATTCTTGTCAGCGTAGTCCGCGAGGAATGCGCAGACCTTTTCCGGATGATCCTTCCAGAGCTGCTGCGTCGTGATGGAGGTGAAGCCGATCTTGTCCGTCACCGCCCGGGCATTCCACGGCTCGCCCACGCAGAAGCCATCCATCTTCCCGACCTTCATGTTCGCCACCATCTGCGGCGGCGGAATGGTGATCAGGTTCACATCCTTGTCCGGATGGATGCCCCCCGCCGCCAGGAAGTAGCGCAGCCACATCGCATGCGTCCCCGGCGGGAACGTCATCGCGAAGGTCAGCGGCTCACCCAGCGACTTCGCCTTTTCGACGAAGGGCTTCAGCGCCTTCGGATCGTCCTTCACCTTTCCGAGGAACTCGGACTTCAAGGTGATCGCCTGGCCGTTCCGGTTCAGGATCCAGGGAAACACCATCGGCTTCTTCGCCGAACCCAGCAGGCCCATCGTCGACGCGATCGGCATCCCAACCAGCATGTGCGTCGCCTGATTGTCCCCGGTCTGGAGCTTGTCGCGGATCACCGCCCAGCTCGCCTCCTTCGAGATGGTCGACTGGATGCCGTGCTTCTTGAACAGGCCCTTCTCGTGCGCCACCACGATCGGCGAGCAGTCCGTCAACGCGATGATGCCGAAACGCACGCTGGGCGACTCGGGGGAGTCGTCCGCGTAGGCGGAGCCCACCCAGCCGGCCGGAAGTCCCGCAAGGAGCGAGCCCACGGCGGTGGTCTTGAGGAATCGACGGCGGTTCAGTTCAGGCCGGAAGCGTCTGTGGTTCATGGTCGGAATCAGTCGTATTTGCTGGGTTGAAAGAAGAGGTGGCACGTCGTCGTGCCGCCTCGAAAACGTCCATGCGGAAGATGGAGGACAGGACCTCCGGTGGGGGCAGTGCCGGCATCATCGCGCCAAACAACTCCTGCATCACCCACGCTGCCTTCTCGGGCCCTGGCTCATTGGTGTCGAACCGGTGGAAGCAGTTGAACTCCGGCAACTGCCGCGTCTCCGTGCGGCTGATCGGGAACGCTCCGCTCCACGCCGGCCGGATCAGGTCCTTCGAGAGATTCAGGTACTCGCGTCGCGCCAGCAGCTCCACCACGGTGTCGCGCCGGGACGCATCATCACAGTACCGGCACGCTTCCAGCAGCGCCGCCACCAGCCGTTCGTGGACTTCCGGCTCTGCCGTCGCCCACGCTCCACGCACCGCCAAAACCTTCTCCGGATGCCGCGGGGCCAGCGAACAACTCGTCGTCGCACACCACCCGTCCCCCGCCAGGATGGCCGCCGAGTTCCACGGTTCGCCCACGCAGTACCCATCCAGGTGGCCGCCCCGCAGGTTCGCCCACATCTGCGCCGGCGGAACGATCACGATCCGGAAATCTCGATCCGCCACCAAACCGGTGGGAGCCAACCAACGCTCCAGCAACCGCGCATGCGTGGAGTGCCGCGAAACCGCTCCCAGCAGCAACGGCTCGCCCCGATGCTTCCGCTGGCGTTCGCCCAGGGTCACCGCGTCCCGCACGCCCTCATCCCAGAGCCGCCGCGACAGTGTGATCGCATTCCCATGCAGGTTCAGCACCAGCCCCGTGCAACACGGCGCCTTCACCCCGTCCAGACCCAACGCCAGGGCAAACGGCAACCCGCACGGCGCATGCGCCCCGTCGAGTTCACCGTAAGCCAGCTTCGCGCGCACCGAGGCCCAGCCGAGTTCGCGGCTCAATTGAACCCGCAATCCCTGCCGCGCGAAGATTCCCAACTCCTGCGCCACCACGAGCGGCGCACAGTCGTTCAACGGCACAAAGCCCAGCCGCACCAATGGCCCGGTCTCCAACCGGGGCCCACCGGTGCGTCCCTGTCGCGCTTTGTGCATCCGTTGCATCCACCCGCCGGTAAAGCGTTCCGGATGCCGCCATGCCATTTCGGCCCGATGAATGCTTCGCTAAAAACTCGTTCGCCCGATGAGGCGATCTCATGGATGAAAAGTCCCATCGACAGTCAGCAGCTTCAGGCATTCGCAATCCTCGCCCGCAACGGCAGTTTCACGCAGACCGCTCGCGAACTCTTCCTCACCCAATCCGCCATCAGCCACTCCATCAAGGCGCTCGAAAGCGACGTCGGCTGTCGTCTTTTGGACAGGGTGGGCAGGAAGGTGACCCTGACCCAGGCCGGGGAACATCTCCTCAAACACGCGGAACGCGTGCTCACCGACCTCCGCGCCGCACGCGAAGGCCTTGAGGAACTCGGGCGATGGGGCCACGGCCGCCTCCGCATCGGAGCCCCCGTCACCGTCTGCCAGTACCTGCTCCCCTCCGTCCTCCGCGAGTTCAAGGAGAGCTTTCCCCACTGTCATCTCAGCATCGAACCCGGCGATTCCCGCGATCTCCTCGAAGCCGTCGACCAACGCCGCGTCGACATCGCCGTCACGCTCCAGCCCCAGGGCGAGGATCAATTCCAGTTCATCCCCCTCTACACCGACGACATGGAGTTCGTCGTTTCTCCGCTCCATCCCTGGGCCACCGCCGACAAGGTCACCCGCGCCGACATCGCGCGTCAGAACTTCATCGTCTACCGCCGTGGCAGCCGCACCTGGCGCATGATCGAGTCCTACTTCCGCGAGGAAGAGATCGTGCTCAACGCCGTCATCGAGCTCGGCGCGATGGACGCCATCAAGGAACTGGTCAAGGTCGGCCTCGGCATCTCCATCATGGCCCCGTGGGTCGCCCGCAAGGAACTCACGGAACAGTCCCTCGTCGCCCTCCCCGTCGGCCGCCGACAGCTCCGCCGGAACTGGGGCATCGTCCACTGGGTGGGACGTCGCCTCACCCTCGCCGAGGAAACCTTCATCGGCCTCTGCCGTTCCGCCACGGGCAGTTGACGGTGGATCAACGGACCTTTCCCGCGATGCAGAACAGGTGGGCGTCCCCACGCAGGAAAAGCCGATCCGCCGCCGGTACCGGCGTCGCGATGATCCGTTCGCCCATCGGATTCTCGGACAGCAACTCGAACTTCTCACCCACGCGCGCCGCGAACACGACCCCGTCCTCGCGCGCCGCGTACAGGATCCCGTTCGCGACCACCGGCGACGCATAGTACGGCGCGGTCGCCTTGGGCAGGCTTCCGGTCCACACCGTTGTTCCCGTCGCCGGATCCAGGCACACGATCTCGCCCTTGTGCCGGAGCAGGTATCCGCGTCCGCCCGAGATCACCGGGGCCGCCACGAACACACCCACATCCGTCCGCTTCCACGCGCGGTGACTCTCGGAAACGTCCCCGGCCCCGCCCAACTTGATCCCGAACATGCGCGCCTGCCCGGCCCGGTCATCGCGTCCGACGGGCACCAACGCCATCGACCCGTGCACCACGGGCGTCGCGATGGCCGGCCAGTAGCCCGTGCCGTCCGGATTGAACCCGCCCGCCGTCCAAAGGACGTGGCCATCCGACACCGCATGCGCCGTCAGGTGGTCCGCGCCCCAGATGAGGACCGCCGGTTGGCCGCCATGATCGATCACCACCGGCGTCGCGTACCCGTTGTTGTTCTCGGCGGGGACGGTGTAGTTCCGCTTTTCCCGCCATCGGATCTCACCCGTCTTCCGGTCGAAGGCCGCTACCCAGGACTCGCCATCATGGAGCCGGCTGAGGATCACCACATCGCCGACCACCACCGGCGACGTCCCCGAATCCCAGTACAACTTCTCCACCCCAAACTTCTCCGTGAGGTTGACCTTCCAGCGCACCTTCCCGTCCGTCTCCACCGCCGCGAAATTCCCACTCTTGAAATGCACGTACACCGCCGTCCCATCCGTCGCCGGCGACGCGTTGCAGCTCGATGCCAGCGAGCGATGCTTGGGATCCGACAGCGACCCAACCTTCGTTTCCCAGAGCTTCTTGCCGTCGAGATCGAAGGCCAGCACCGCGTCCTGTCCCTCGGATGGCGACGTGAGGTACAGGCGACCTCCGGAAACGATCGGGGTCGAGGTGCCCTTCCCCGGCAGCGCCACCTTCCACGCCACCGATTCCGTGGTCCACCGCTCCGGGAACCGTCCCTCGGCGACGCTCCCCTGCGCATTGGCCCCACGCCATGCGGGCCACTCTCCCCCCGC
>JBIKWS010000462.1:0-4074 GCA_044356195.1 Cyanophyceae cyanobacterium | reverse complement strand
GCCGGCGGTTTCCGCTGGGATTTCGCCCGGCAACTATGGGTGCTGCGGGTCACCCGCGTGTTCCCGGAAAAGTTCGTCCCGTGGCTGCAATCGCTTCCCAAGGAGATCGACATCGAACTTCGCGGCGAGCTGGCCTCCTTCACGCACGCCGAGGTCAGCGGTCATGTCCGCCTGGCGGTCGCCGAGACCGATTCCATCGACTGGTTCAACCTGCGTGTCGTGCTGGATGTCAGTGACACCACGCTCACGAAGGAGGAGCTGAAACTGCTCCTCGAAGCCCGGGGACGCTGGGTGCGTCTCGCCAACAAGGGCTGGCGCCGACTCGAATTCCAACTGACGGCCGCCGAGGACGAACAACTCGCCCGGCTTGGACTCAGCCCCCACGATCTCTCCACCGAGACCCAGCGCCTGCATGTGGTCCAGATCGACACCGACGCCGCCCGTGGCCTCCTGCCGGAGGAAACCCTGCTGCGCATACGTATCCGCACGGAGCAGATCCGGACCCAGGTCCACCCACCGCGACCCGAGTCCGTCCACGCCGAACTCCGGCCCTATCAGCTCGAGGGTTTCCACTATCTCGCTTATCTCGCGACCAACGGCTTTGGCGGGGTCCTCGCCGACGACATGGGCCTCGGAAAGACCCTCCAGACGCTCACGTGGATCGCTTGGCTCCGGGAAGAGTCCGCGGCAGGCCGTCTGCCCTTGAAGGCGTTTGAAAACACGCGCGAACGCAAGCCCCGCACCCTGTCCAGCGGAGTCCCGCCCGTGCTCGTCGTCTGTCCGAAATCCGTGTGTGACAATTGGCGCGCCGAAGCCACCCGTTTCACGCCCGACCTCCGCGTCCGTGCCTGGAAGGGCGCCGAACTGGACTCGATGCCCCGGCGCCTGAACGAGGCCGACATCCACATCCTGAACTACAACCAGCTCCGGATGATCGGCGAGGCTCTCGCCGAACAGCACTTCCTCGCGGCCGTTCTCGACGAAGGCCAATACATCAAGAATCCCTCGTCGGTCACGGCGATGATCGCGAAGACCCTGCGCGCCGATCACCGCCTTGTGCTGAGTGGCACGCCCATCGAAAACCGCCTTCTGGACCTCTGGAGCCTCATGTCGTTCGCCATGCCCGGCGTCCTCGGCAACCGCAACACCTTCCAGAAGCAGTTCGATTCCGCCCAGGATCCCCTGGCCCGACGACGCCTCTCGGCGCGCGTCCGTCCCTTCCTCCTCCGCCGCACGAAATCCCAGGTCGCCCGCGACCTTCCCGACCGCATCGAGGAGGACCTCTTCTGCGACCTCGAAGGCGACCAACTCACGCTCTACCGGGCCGAACTCAAGCGTGCCCAACAGGTCCTCCTGCGCGTCGGCACTTCGAAGCAACTGCAACAGGAACGCTTCAACCTTCTCACCTCGCTCCTGCGTCTGCGCCAGATCTGCTGCCATCCGAAACTGGTCCAACCGGAATCCGCCGCGCCCAGCGCGAAGGTCGAGGCCCTCATCGAACAGCTCGAACCGCTGATGGAACAGGGCCAGAAGGTCCTCATCTTCTCGCAGTTCGTGTCGCTCCTCGAAATCCTCCAGTCCGAGATGCACGCCCGCCAGTGGAACAGCTTCTTCCTCGCCGGCGAGACCGAGGACCGCGGCGCACTCGTGCGTGAATTCCAGGCGGCCGAAGGCAACGCCGTCTTCCTGATCTCGCTCAAGGCCGGTGGATTCGGCCTCAACCTCACGGCCGCGTCCTACGTCGTCCTCTTCGATCCCTGGTGGAACCCCGCCGTCGAGGCCCAGGCCATCGACCGATCCCACCGCATCGGCCAGACCCAAAAGGTCATTGCCTACCGACTCCTCATCAAGGACTCCCTCGAAGAGAAGATCCGCGCCCTCCAGAAACAGAAGAAGGCCCTCGCCGACGACATCCTGGGCGAGGAAACATTCGCGAATAATCTCTCGCTCGAAGACTTCCAGTTCCTGTTCAACGACTGACCCTGTCCCACCCGTGTCATGAACCCGCTGCTGCGCCCACTCCCGGTCTCCGCCGCCATCGCTCTCCTGGCCGGTGTCTCCGCCGTTCACGCAGGACCCGACTGGCCCATGTTCCGCGGGGACCCCGCCCTCACCGGCGTTTCCACCGCCCGGATCCAGGCCCCACTCAAGCTGCTGTGGACCTTCAAGTCTGGCGGTTCGGTGATGTCCTCGCCCGCCATCGTCGGCGACCGCGTGTTCTTCGGCTCCGCTGATTCCAACGTCTACTGCCTCAACCTCAAGGACGGCACCCGACGCTGGGCCTTCGAGGCCAGTGGACCCATCGAGGCCTCGCCCCTGCTCCTCGACGGCCGCCTCTTCATCGGCGACGTCAACACGAACTTCTACGCCCTCAACGCCGACACCGGCGCAAAGATCTGGTCGCAGGGATTCGAGGAGAAGATCCGGAGCAGCGCCTCCTGGTACATCCCTGCGGCTGGCCAGCCCAAGGCGATCCTCGTCGGCTCCTACGACTTCAAGCTCTACTCCCTCAACGCCGACACTGGTAAGACCAACTGGGTCTACGAAACCGGCAACTACATCAACGGCTCCCCCGCCATCTCCGATGGTGTCACGGCGTTCGGCGGATGCGACACCATCGTCCACGTCCTCAACCTGGCCACGGGCACCAAGGCCCGCGAAGTCGAGGCCGGTGCACCCATCATCGGTTCCGCCGCCATCGCCGGCGGCAAGGCCTACGTGGGCCATTACGAAAACGAGTTCCTCTGCATCGACCTCACCAGCGGAAAGATCGACTGGCGTTACCGCGACCGCGCCTTTCCCTACGCCACCTCCCCCGCCATCACCGCGGACCGCGTCCTCTTCGGCGGGCGCGACAAACGCCTGCACTGCGTCCAACGCGCCGACGGCAAGCCCGTCTGGACCTTCGCCACCCGCGGCAAGGTCGAAAGCTCCCCGGTCGTGGCCGACGGCAAGGTCTTCTTCGGATCCGACGACGGCCGACTGTATGTGGTCTCCCTCGCCGACGGCTCCGAACTCTGGAAGTACGAGATCGGCCAACCCATCCAAAGCTCCCCCGCCATCGTCGACAACCGCCTCCTCATTGGGAGCGACGACGGCTCCGTCTACTGCTTCGGGCCTTAGGGAAAGTGGGGGGCCACCTCCTCGATCGTTCGGCGGGGGCAGGATGGACGTGAATCAGGGCGCGAAAGACTTGGCGAAGACGGCATCGCACTGCTTCGCCAACGTGAAATCCTTTTCGGTAATTCCTCCCTCGTCATGCGTGGTCAGCGACAGGGTAACTTTGTCGAAACGGATGTCGATGTCGGGATGGTGGTTGAGCTTCTCCGCCTTCGTGGCGATCTGTCTGACGAATTGGACGCTGTCCAGGAAGCTTTGGAACTCAAAGGTCCGATGAAGACTCTTGGCACGGATCGACCATGCCGGAACTTCCTTCCGGTGATCGCCAATTTGTTGGGTGGTCATGGCTGTTGTTTACTTGGTAGCGATCGCTGCTGTCAGCAGGGTTCGGCTGCAGTGACCGCTATCGGGCGCATCTTGACACTGCCCCTCTAGGAAACGGGGTGGCGACGTCCTCGTCGCCGTTCCAAAGCCATTCCCAATGGCGATGAGGACATCGCCGCCCCGAATCCTTTCCAAAAGGGGGCAGTGTCCAGATGCGCCCCCCGCCATCGGCCCGTTCGTCCTGTTGAAGAGATTGGCGGGACCAGGTTCTGGCTTCGCTTCGGGTGCGGCTGACGTTTGTTCCAAATGGGCGACGCGGGCCAAGTTCTGCATGCACGGCCTTGACCCCTTGGCCCGCGCCTGTTTTGTTGCGGGCCATCAATGACGCCGAATCGCATCCTTCCCGATCTCCAGAGCTCGCTGGTCTGTGACAACATCCGCCAGGAAGCCAATGGCAACCTGATCATGCTGGGAGTCCTCAGCCAGGTCCTGTCGCCCCAGTTCCCGATCACCGCCCAGCAATTGCTGATCGTCAACCGCTGGACCGCCGGCAAGGGCAACTTCACCCAGTCCGTGCGCGTGTTGAGCTCCGACTCCTCCACGGTCCTCACCAAGTCCGAATCCAAGTTC
>JBIKWS010000692.1:0-2948 GCA_044356195.1 Cyanophyceae cyanobacterium | reverse complement strand
CGGGCGCGATCGACGGCGTTGTGTTCCTCGAAGCGGCGGAAGTCGAGCCAGTGGCCGCCGAACTCGACGGCGAGACGTCGGGCGCGCGGGTCCTGGAGCATGCGGCGCGCTTCGGCGGCGATGACCTCGGGGCGATGCAACGTGCCGTTGCTGGCGCGGGCGAGGAGGGCGTCGTCGGGTGGGCCGGACCAGAGGAAGTAACTGAGGCGGTTGGCGAGGGCGTGATCGGAGAGCGGGACGGTTCCGGCGGGCGCGCGCGGGTTGCGTCGGATGGATTTCGGCGAGGACTCCAGGCGGGCCGCCTCGACGAGGTCGATGCGGTACAGGAAGTGGGGCGACATCAGCAGGCTGACGATGCCGTCGCGGAGGGCGTCCTCGTGGCTGAGGCCGTCGCGGGTGCGCAGCGTCCGGAGGAAGTCGAGCAGGTCGGAACGTTCGGTTGCGGCGAGCGGACGTCGCCAGGCGCGCTGGGCGAAGTGGAGGAGGGCGTCGAGTTGGCGGGGTTCCGCCTCGGCGCGGAGACGTTCGATGCGGCGGAGGTTGGCGGCGGTCCGTTCGAAGTGCTCCTGCATCGCGGCGAGGACGGGAGCGGCGGTGCCGACGCGCCGGGCCTTCGCGATGTAGGCCTCGGCGAGTTGTCGGACCTTGGCGTCGGAGGTGCAGTCCTTGTCTTCCGAACGGGCGAAGTTGAATTCCTCGTCCATCAGGTACCGGCCTTCGGCGCGTTCGAACCAGATGAAGCTGGTGTGCATCCGCTGGTGGATCTGTGCGACGAGCTCGAACTCGGTCCAGAGGCGGTCGAGCTCGCGGCGCTGGGGTTCGTCGAGGATCAGGTCATAGAGCGGGGCGTCGTCGCGGAAGAATCCGGTCATGCTGTGGAAACCGGCACTGAGAAGGCGGCCGACGTTGGCCTTGTCCTCGCCGGGTTCGAGGAAGACGCGGGCGCGTTCGGAGATGTAGAAGGCGTCGGGGAACAGGTCGCAGAACCGGGCGAAGCTGGCTTCGAAGGCGGCACGTTGGGCGGGTTCGGAGGGGACGGTGAGATCGGGATCGGGTTGCCGGGGTTTGGAGTCCTTCGATTTCGACTTCGGCGCGCGCATGCCTTCGCCGATCGGGGTGGGATCGGGGACCTGTCCGTCGACGTGGAGGAGCGCGGGATCGAAGCGTCGGCGGTTGGCGGCCATCTGGCGGTTCTTCCAGAGGACGAAGCTCTGGGAGCCGGGATTGACGCCGGGGGCGGAGAGGTTGCCGACCTCGGGCACGAGCTTGCGGCGCAGGGTGAGGACGGAATCGCGCAGCGCGATCGCGCCAGCGTGGGCGAGTTGGGTCTGGCCGCGGGCGGGAACCGGCAGGGCCCGGAACTGCGATTGGAGCCGGGCGAGGGGACCGACCTTCTCGCGCGGGTCGTTGAGGGCGGACCAGAGACGTTCGAGGTAACCCGCGCTGAGGCCGGAGGTACGGGCGATGTCGGCGAGGGTGAGGCGGCGTTCGCCCAGGATGCGGCGGTGCTGGTAACGCCACGCGGCCTCGAAGTAGGCGGCGAGGTCCGTGGGCTGGCGACGGTAGAAGTCGACGATGCGGAGCACCGAGTATTTGTCGCGGTCGGTGTCGACCAGCATTGGGTGCGGGGCGAAGGCGAGGCCCTCCGGGGTAAGCACGGCGGCGTCGGCGACCTGGCGGGCGGCGGCGAGATACTTCTTGAGGAGGGCGGGCGACATCGTCAGCGATTCGCCGGAGTTGTCGAAGCCGTCGCGGTTGGCGGGATCGACGGGGAATTCGCGGGTGGGCCGGAGGTCGACGCCGGTGAGGTCGTGGATGGTGTAATCGTACTCGGCGTTCGAGAGGCGTCGGGCGAGCACGGGGCCGGGATCGCCGGCGTGGCGCGCGGCCTCGCGCTGGCGGAGGTCTCGGATCCAGCGGATGACGGACTCGGTGTCGTCGGGCTTGGGATGTTGCTGGGCCTTCTTCGGCGGCATTTCGCCGGCTTCGAGCTGGTCGAGGACCATGGCCCATCGCGCATCATCGGCGATGACGCTGGCGACGGTGGTGAAGGGGCTCAGGTCGAAGTCGGCCTTGGGTTTGGTGGCGCCGTGGCAGTCGAGGCAGTAGGTGCCGAGGAAGGGGCGGACGGTGGAAGCGAAGGTGCGTTCGAGGGGATCGGGGGAGGCGGCACGGCCGGCTGTCGCGAAAATCAAGGAGGCGCCGAGGAGCCAGATCAGAGTCAGGGGATGCAGGTCGCGGAGGGGCATCGGGGGGTGTGTTTAAGACGGTGCGATGAGCGTTACCTCTGGAAAGTAAGTGCGGTAGCGCAACCGGGTCGACCGGGACGATTCCTCAATCCTCGCCGCGGGTGGTAGCCATGATTTGATCGGTCGTCCGTTTCGTGGTGGTGGAACCAGCGGCTTTGTTCAGCCATACGTCGAACGCCGTCGCTGCGCGACGGCTGCGTTTGCGTGGTTTCAATTCAAGACCATTCTCCCCTGCCACGAACTCCACCTCGGTTCCGGGAAGCAGCCCGAATCGCTCGCGCAGAGCCTGCGGAATGGTGATCTGGCCTTTGGCGGTGACGGTCATTTGAGCGGTGCTACTGCTGCGGGTTATACCGGTCAACCGGCTTTTCTTCGGAGGGATGCGAGGGGTCGCCTCTTGACACTTCCGCCTTTGGGAATGGTTTCGGGGAGGCGATGTCCTCACCGCCCTGAGAAAGGCTTTGGAACGGCGACGAGGACGTCGCCACCCCGTTCCAGGCGGGGGCAGTGTCAAGATGCGCCCGATGCGAGGGGGCGCCTCCTGACGTCGGCGACTACCGCGGGGGCGTGCCTTCAGTGTTTCTTGAGGATGAGGCGGTGGTCGATGCGCTTGGTCTGGTGGTGTTCGAGTGGCGGGAGATCGGTGTCGGTGGGGGATTCGGTCTCGTGGAGCAGGGCCTTGGCGAATTCCTGGAACTG
>JBIKWS010000461.1:0-4093 GCA_044356195.1 Cyanophyceae cyanobacterium | reverse complement strand
TGGCCGACGCCCCCACGCTCACCGTCCGACCGATCACGCCGATGGATTCGCGCGGTTCCTGGTCCACGTTGTTGCGGCAGCCATCGCCGTCGATGTCGTCGTCGCACTCGTCGCCGAACTCGTCGCGATCGAGGTTCGACTGCCGGTTGTTGGCGATCCTCGGACAGTTGTCGCAGGCATCCCCCACGCCATCCGCGTCCGCATCTGCCTGACGCGTGTTCGGCACGAGGCGGCAGTTGTCCAACGCGTCCGGCACGAAGTCGCCATCGGTGTCGATGGTCTCCTCGCGACCGTCCGCGTTGAGGTCTGGATTCCCCACGCCGACGAGGAACCATGCATTGCGCACGGCGGCGACCTCCTGGGCTGACCAACCGCTCAGCGGCAGACGCGCCAGCGCGGTCGCGTACTGGACCTCGAAGTTCCGGGCGACAGCGAAGCTCGCATTCGCCGGCAGGAACCGCATGGCCGCAAACTTCAACGCCAGCATCCGGTCGAGACCGACTCCAGGTTGGAAGCGCGGCGCGGCCCCGCCATTCGGCAACACCATGCCCTCGCTCAACAGGTACGCGGCGCGATTGGGAATGCCGCTGTTCATGTGCACGCCGCCGTTGTCCGCCACCACGCCGTTGGTGTCCGGACGGAAGGTGACGAATGCGGAGAAGTGCGCGGGCTGAGGCGATGTTCCGAGCCCGGACTTTGTCGGATCGATGAACTCCCGGCTGAAGATGCCCGGACCGAAGCGCCATTCCGTCTGCCCTGCCAACCGGCCGGCGGCCACGCCCATGACATCCGAGTAACTCTCGTTCAGGGCACCGGACTGGTTCATGTACTGGAGCCGGCTGTTCGCGCGGGCGCCGATGATGTTGTGCGCGTACTCGTGGACCACCACCTCGTAGTCGACCAACTGATCCCCGATGCGGATGAAGCAGCCATGGGCAAAGGCGTTGTCCGAGACCTGGTCGTGCGCGAAGACCAGGACGGGCCAATCGGTGTTGCCGAACCCCTGCCAGGCAAACCGTCCGTTGAAGAAGCCATAGGCGTCCCTTGTGAACCGATACACCGCCGACGCCAGTGCGTCCTGCACGTACCCGGGTACGATGAACGAATCGTCATCATCGCCATCCACAAGTCCCCGTGCGACCAAGGGTGCCTGCGGCAACGCCTCGCACGCAGCATCCACATAGTTGGTCCTCCCTCGCCCATCCCGCACTTCGAGGTTCAACCCGTCCAAGGGTCCACCCGCCGACTGGCTCAGAGCCCGGGTCAGCAGCACGCCGCCCGTGTGCGCATCCACGAAGACCTCCCGATCCAACACCGGAAACCGGATATGCTGCGCCAGGTGTGGCTCCGAGGCCCGATCCTCCAGCACGGCCGGATCGAACACCACCAATGCGCTCTCAGCAGGAATTCCGAAACCGGGCGCAGGAATTCCCAGGACCCGCAGCGCCACCATCCGCGCATCGGTCGCCGACAACGTCGGGGTCAGCGAAACCCCCGCCTGCGCCAACACGTCGGGCGAAACCAATGCCCCATTCACCGCGAAGACTTCGTTCCCCTGCAGGCTCACCACCACTTCGCCGGCGTACACCGGAACGCCACCGATGCTCTGTGCGAACCGGACATGATCCATTTCCTCGCTGACCACTGAATCCACTCCCAACTCCATCGGTCCCACGGACGGGAGTTGGAACAAGGGGCGGTGCGATTCCAGGAAGTTCAGCGCCCTCGTTTCCGGCGTTGTTCCCGCCGTTGGGAAGCGTCCGCCGATCGCCTCGATCTGACCCGAGCGCACCGAAACCTGCATGGGTGTTACCGACCCCGACTCCGATTCCAGCGCCGTCAGGGCCGCCCACAGGGAATCCTCCGTCGGCACCGGAGTCGGGTGATAGGTGAACGCGCCCACGAGCACGGCATTCCCGTTGGGATCCTCGGCCACGACATCATACGTGCCCAACTCCACGCCGGCCGGAAGCGGCGGAATGGTTCCCGTCAATAGACCGCCGCCGGGAGCCACGACCACATCCCGGACGAGTGACGCCTCCGTGGAATCAAAGGCGATGCGCAACCGCGTTGCCGGGCCAAACCCCGACCCAACGGCGACCAGCAACCCGCCCCCGGGGGGATGGCTCACGTTGGGCGACACTTCCGTCAGCACGGGGCGGTCGCCTGCCACCACACGCAGCGGCAAGCTTCCAGCCAGCACGCCACAACGCCACACCTCCACCGTGTGCTCACCCGCCACCAAGGCCGGCACCACACCGGTGACTTCCGTCGTGCCCACCCACACCGGTGTCTCCAGCGGCAGGCCACCGATTCGGATCTCGTCGGTGGCATCCAGCCATTGACCCGTGATCACGACCGAGGTGCCGCCCGTCGGTGAAACCCGATCCGGCGTCACCGCCGCCAGCACGGGAGGCGGAACGTTCGCGCCGATCACTTTCACCACAAAAGTGCATCGACTCTCGTTGCCGGCCGCATCCGTTGCCGTCGCGGTCACCTGCGTCTCGCCGATCGGCAACACCGTTCCCTCGGCTGGGGAGTACCGCACTTCAACCGGCCCGCAGTTGTCCACCGCCGTCACCCCGTAGACGCCCGCGGCTCCGCACACCGAATCCGCCGTCCACACAAGGTCACCGGGACACGCGATCACCGGCGGGATCGTATCGGTCACGAGGGCCGCCGTGACCGAACTGACTGCACCGCCCGCATCCGTCGCCGTCACCGTCACGGTCCGATTCCCTGCGAGGACCGGGACCACGAAGTCCAGGACGGGGGCCGTGCCGCAATCGTTGCACACGACCACATGAGCGCCGTCGTCGATCTGATAGGTGACGGACGCCACCGCCTGACCGCACGAATCCACGCGGCCGGTCACCCGTGCGAGGCCGTTGGTCGCGCAGCCTTCCACCTGCGCCATTGCCCGCAGGCAACCTTCCACGCAGACCCGTTGCCGCGCGACGACCGTCAGCACGACTTCGTCCAGTTCGGTCAGGCTATCGCTCCCATCCTCGTTCAAGACCCGCACGGAGGGACGCATGCGATACGTTCCCTCGGGCAAGGCCAGGGTCAGCAAGCCGGTCTCTGCGGCATCGGCGGCAGACAACGGCGCGCCGTACGCTGCCTCGATCGTCACGAGGTAATCCCGCGTCCGTCCCTCGAAATCCACCCCAACGAACTCGCCGCGGGACTGCGATACTGCCGGCGAATGGAAACGGCGTCCGGGCGTCCGCAATCGGAGGCAAACCTCACCGAATCCAAGGCGGACATCCGCCGCCACCCGATCCCCTCGGGCCACGGTCAGCGGCACCGCTGCCCGCTCCTGGATGTTCAGGACCTGATTCACACCGGGATGCCCCTCGCCGGACGTGAACATCGCCAGTTGGAACTGGTCCCGCTTCCAGACGCTGGCCTCGCCTTCCAGTCCACCCACGGCCATCTCGTAAGTCCCCGCGAAGCGTGACCGACCCGGATCATAATCACCGGTGAAATTCACCGCCGCCCGTCCGCCCGCCGCCGTCCACTGCGCCCCCGCCGCGCGCTCGTCGACGCCCGTCGCGATGACATGGGACTCCGTGATTCCGTAGGCTGCTGCCAAGGCCGGGATGCCATGCGCATCCACTCCGGCGTCATCGGGACGTTGGACACCGCGCAGGGCCGATTTCGTCGCCGCGGTCTCGGGTGGGCCCACCAGTTCAACCCGGCCCGCAATCCATCCCGCCTGCATGTGGAAGATCTCCCCCAATGCCGTGGTTTCGCCGGCCACCACACGCAACCCCGGATTCAATCCTTCACCCACCGCCGGTGAGAGGAAGTACTCGAACCCGCGCCCGCCGCGGAGGTGCATCTGGACCTGCAACCGCCAGGGCTCCGAGGGCGTGACGGCATCTGACGGCAGCAGGTTCTCCAACGCCACCGTGCCGCTCGCGGGCACTGCCACGTTGTCGCCCGCAACACCGCCCAACCGGCGATTGGCCGCCGGCCCCTGCGCCACCACCACCGTGCGTCCCAGGATGCCACCCGACGCCGCCGGTCCCGTGGTCTTCTCAAACTCACCCACCAGATCGACCACGCCGGAAATCCTGCCCAGCGCCGC
>JBIKWS010000460.1:0-4096 GCA_044356195.1 Cyanophyceae cyanobacterium | reverse complement strand
GCCATAGCTGAAGGGCTGGTCGCGTTCGAAGTCACCGATATCGCCGAGGTTGGGCGTGGTTTCCGGGGTGAGGACGAGGGCGGGTCCGAGGCGACCCCCGGTCTTCCATTCGCCGGCCTTGGCGGTGCGGACGGTGGATTGCGGGCCGCGTTGGATCTTCAGTTCATCGCCCGCGCCGTCGTTCAGCACGGCGTGGACGAGAAGGCCGGTGTCGGAGGGACCCGTGGGAGTGGCGTCGGCCGTGGCCGAAGCCAGCCAACGGTCGAACTCGGGACGGGCATCCCGCCGGCGGTTTTCGAGGCGTTTCTTCACGCCGGCGAGGTCGTCGGGGATCTGCTTCCACCGGGCGCGATCGGTCTCGGACTGCGGGACAATGACGCTGGGGTTGGAGTCCTTGACGTTGCCATCGAAGCCGCCCTGGGTGGTGTTCCGGAAGTAGGCGGCCATGGAATAGAAATCCTTGGTCGAAACCGGATCGAACTTGTGGTCGTGGCAACTCGCGCAGTTGGCGGTGAGTCCGAGCCAGACCCACGAGGTGGTCTCGACGCGGTCGCGGGCGTAGTTGGCGAGGTTTTCCTCCTCGATGGTGCCACCCTCGTTGGTGGTCATGTTGCACCGGTGGAATCCGGAGGCGACCAACTGGTCCTCGGTGGCGCCGGGGAGGAGATCGCCGGCGAGCTGTTCGACGGTGAACTGGTCGAAGCGCTGGTTGCGGTTGAAGGCGCGGATGACCCAGTCGCGGTAGGGCCACATCTCGCGGTAATTGTCGAAGTGGAGGCCGTGGGTGTCGGCGTAACGGGCCGCATCCAGCCAGTAACGGCCGCGGTGTTCGCCCCAGGCGGAGGAATCGAGAAGACGGTCGACGAATTTCTCGTAAGCCTTGGGCGACTTGTCCTTCACGAAGGCCTCGACTTCGGCCGGTGAGGGCGGAAGCCCGGTGAGATCGAGGGCGACGCGACGCGCCAGGGTGCGGCGGTCAGCTTCGGGGGCGGGCTTGAGTCCCATGGACTCGAGTTTCGCCAGGACGAACCGGTCGATGGGATTGCGCACCCAGGAGGCGTTCTGGACGGCCGGGAGGGGCGCACGTTCGGGTCGGACGAAGGCCCAGTGGGGCTGCCACGGGGCACCTTCCTCGATCCAACGCTTCAGGGTGGCCTTCTGATCGGCGGTGACCACGCGATGGCTCTCGGGCGGTGGCATCAGGTCGTCGGCGTCCGTGGCGATGATCCGGCTCCAGAGCGCGGATTTGGCCGGATTGCCGGGGGTGAGCACCGGGCCCTCTTCCTTGGTGCCGCCGTAGAGGCCTTCCTTGGTGTCGAGCCGGAGACCGGCCTTGCGCTTGCCGGAATCGGGTCCGTGGCAGTGGAAGCAGTTTTCCGAGAGGATCGGGCGCACGTCGCGGTTGAACTGGAGCGACTGTGTCGCCGCCGTCCCAGGTATGGACAACGCAAGCAGGACGGCCCAGCGGAGGGCGGCACGGGCGGACAATGGATAACCACGCATAGGCTTCATCGGATCTAGCTGCCGGTCCCAGACCGTTTCGGGCCGCGGCAGATTCACACGGGATGATTGCCCGGGAAGGAAGCCCAAGTCATGTCCACCTTCAACACGCGGGTTGACGAAGTCCCACTCTTCTTGGCGCTTGGGGGGCGAAGTTGGCGGTTTCCATGGGACGCGCCTCGTGACCCCGTATTGGCTACGGGGAATGGAGGGATCCATCACGGATCGGCGGGAGCGATCTCGACCACGACCTCGATGGTGCGTTGCTGGGTACCCTTGTAATGGCCGCGGGTCGGGGGTACGTCGGCGTAGTCCCGGCCCACCCCCACCTTCACGTAATTCTCGTCGGGCTGGACGTTGTGCGTCGGATCCAAGGCGCGCCACCCGACTTCTGGAAGGAAGACTTCGACCCACGCATGGGAGGCATCGGCCCCGGGAGTGCAAAGGTAGCCGGAGACGTAGAGGGCGGGAATCTGGAGGGACCGACAGAGCCCGATGAGGACGTGGGCATAGTCCTGGCAGACGCCCGTGCGGCGTTGCAGGGCTTCAGACATCCGGGTGTAAGCCGTGGTGGACCTGGGCGCGTAGGTGAACTGCCCGTGGACCCAACGCATCAGGGCCTGCGCGACCTGCCACGCGTCGGTCTGCCCCTCGGCGGCGTCGAGGGCGAGCTTCCACGCGTCGGCATCGAGCCCGATGTATTCGCTGGACTGGAGATAGTCGAAGCACCGTTCGAGGCGGACGCACTCGCGGATGCGGGCGAGCGGGAAGGGCTGGGCATCGAGATCAAGCCAGTTGCTGCGGTTGGTGGTGACCAGGCTCTGGGCCTCGACGAGCAGGCTGTCGTGCAGCTGGGGAATCTCGAAGTGATGGACGCAGTTCGCGTAGAAGTCCTCGTAATGACGCAGGTGCACGGCGGGAAGGACCTTCAGGACGAAGGAATCACACCACTGATGCTCGTTGGAAACCGGTCGCAACCGGACCTCGTTGAAGCTCTCCCGCACCGGCGCTGAATACCCGTATCGCGTCCGATGCAGGACCTGGAGTCTCGCCATTGCGGAGAGAACGTCCCTGATGGACGGGCTGGGCGCAATCCCGCGGGTGGGATCAGGAGTTTGAAGTTTGAAGATTCAAGGGGAGTTGCCAGTTCCCAGTCGCCAGTCGCCAGTTCTGGGAACTGGCAACTTCCTCTGACCCTGCCTCGTGACCTCGTCAGCTACGATCGTAGACGACGTCAGGAGGCTGTGGAAGGGATCCGTAGTTTCAGGGCTTGTCGGGCGGCGAGGGACGGAATACCCATGATTGATCCGTAGCGCATCCCTTCCCTGCCGAAGGTCTCCGATGAAATACCCACGCCTTGCTGCCACGCTGTTCTGCCTGATGTTGTCCGCGCTGTTCCTGCGCGCCCAGGAAGACCCCACGCCACCACTGGCCATCCAGTACGACGCCAAGACGGGGAGCGTGTGGATCCAATGGAAGCCGGACGCGGTGCCGCGCGAGCTCACGGTCTCGGGCGATCTGGAGAAGTGGCTCCCCTGGCCCGGTGTACCGACGGGCACGTCGGAGCTGACCGCAGAAATTGCGGCGAAGGAGGGACGGGAGTTCTTCCGGCTGGATCCCGCGGTGGTGCCGGGGAAGGTGCTGGGGTTGCTGGCGACACCGTTGAACACGTCGCTGAGCCTGCACTGGGAGCGGGATCCCCTGGTGACGCAATACACGCTCTACATCGGGGACGGTCCGGACGTTGGACCCAGGAACTTCCTGCAGGTGGTGCGCGGCCTGCGCACGACGGATGTCGTCCTCGAAGGACTGACGGAGGGCGCGACGTATTTCCTGATGGTCCAGGGCGAGAATGCGAAAGGCACGGGACCGGAATCGGGAACGGTGAACCCGGTGTTTGGACGGACGGGTCGGGTGACGGGGGTTTTGGGTCTGGCTTTCGTGGACGCCGAAGGCCTCCCGTTCTCGAAACCGCAGCCCGGCGTGGGCATCCGGTTGCTGAGGCATCCGGGCGGCGAGGAAGTGGCGCGGAAGGAGACGGGAGCGGATGGACGATTTGAATTCCCGGACGTGTCCGCGGGAGACTACCGGGTGGTTTGGGAAACCGGTGCGCAGCACCTGGACGGCGGGATGAAGGACGCGTTCCGGGTGGCCCAGGGAACCTTCCATCTCGGCGATCTGGTCGCCGATGCACGCGATGGTGTCCTCGCGGGTCGCGTGCACTTCCTGGGCGGGTTGCCGGCGGTTTTCAGCGATCGGATCTTTCAGCGTGAGATCCGGGCGACGGTCACGGTGTTGGGGAACAACGGAAAGATCCTGACGTCGACGGAGGTCGATGCGGATGGGGCCTTCCAGATTCCGCCGCTGGATCCAGACGCGTATCCAATCGTTGTCGAGGCGCGCTTCGGAAACGTCCAGACGACGGCCAAAGTGCCGAGTCCGGCGCCGGGCGTGGGCGTGGATCTGGTGTTTCCGCTGGAGCCACCCCGGGTGGTGAGCGCCGTGCCGACGCAGGACGGAATCCGCGTCCCGATCATCGATTGCGGGCGTCCGGTGACGATCCAGGCGCAGGTGGAATCGAATGCACAGGAGTCAA
>JBIKWS010000459.1:0-4102 GCA_044356195.1 Cyanophyceae cyanobacterium | reverse complement strand
TCGGGTAGGACCAGAACTTGTCTCGGGCCAGTTCCATCGATTGGATCCTTCCCCGGGCTTGTCGATCTGGTTTGTGGAGCAATCCGGCTATTTTGACCGTCGAGGCCTCTATAACGAGGGGCAGTTTGACTATTCCGACAATGCCCAGCGTTTTCTTTTCCTGTCGAAGGCGGCGATGCTCGCGGCTCGCTACCACCCGGAGCCTCCATCGCTGATACATTGCCATGACTGGCAATTGGGTCTTCTGCCACTGCTGGTGCATCATGCTCGAGTCACAGGAACCTGGCCAGACGCCCCCCGCACGGTCTTCACGATCCACAATTTGGCCTACCAGGGTGTTTTTCCGGTCGAGAGTTGGCAGTACACGAATCTGCCTTGGTCGTGGTTTCACCTGGAGAGCGCGGCACACCACGGCCGGCTCAACTTCCTCAAGGGGGCACTTTACCTGGCGGACGCACTCACGACGGTGAGTCCGCGTTATGCGCAGGAGATCTGTACCTCTGAGTATGGCTGTGGACTGGAAGGGGTGCTTCGCCGCCGGGAGCACGACCTGACGGGGATCCTGAACGGAGTGGATTACTCCGAATGGAACACGAACGCCAATCCTGCCCTCAACCATGCCTACGATGCCCAGCACCTTGCTGGAAAGGGCGCCAACAAGGCATCGCTGCAGCTGGAGATGGGCTTGCCGCTGGATCCTGAGATTCCGCTCTTCGGCAACATCAGCCGGTTGACCGACCAAAAAGGGTGCGACCTGATTGCGGATGCTCTGGAGGAGCTTCTTCCTCGGACTCCCTTGCAATTCGTATTGCTGGGTAGTGGAGACCCCGTCCTCGAAGCCCGCTTCCGGGGATTGGCCAAACGCTTTCCAGAGAACGTCGCCGTCAAGATCGGGTTTGATGCCCGTTTGGCCCATCGGATCGAGGCGGGAACGGACTTCTACCTGATGCCTTCCCGATTCGAACCGTGTGGGCTGAATCAGATGTACTCCCTTCGGTACGGTTCCATACCGATCGTGCGGCATACGGGTGGTTTGGCTGATTCGGTGATCGATCCTCGGGACGACGCCGACCGGGCCAATGGCATCCATTTTCAGGAGCCAACGGCTGAGGCCCTGGAATGGGCCATCCAGAAAGCCGTTGTCCTTTACCGCGATCCGGTGGCCATCCACCACTTTCGGGTGAATGGCATGTCGGCGGATCTTTCGTGGAACAAGCAGGCCGCGGATTATCTTCGGTTGTATCGGGACGTCCTGCACGGTCCCTGATTGGTTGTCGTCCTGAATCCCGATAGCCTTCTCCCCGTGTCTGAAACATTGGTCGTCAACGAAGTCTACCTGAGTCTTCAGGGAGAAAGCACCTTCGCGGGATTGCCCTGCATTTTCGTGCGGCTGACCGCATGCAACCTCCGTTGCTCCTATTGCGATACCGCCTACGCATTCACAGAAGGCGTCCGCCGCAAGATCGATGATGTCCGGCGAGAGATCGACGGCCTCGCGGCTTCCTTTGCCCCTCCTGCCGCGGGGGCCTCCGAATCGGTTCCGATCTTCGGAGGCGTGGCAAGACAAAGGTTGCCCCTTATCGAGTTTACCGGGGGAGAACCACTGCTGCAGCCGCGGTCGGCAGGTCTGATGCGTGAACTCTGCGACGCCGGCTTCACCGTTCTGGTGGAGACCTCCGGGGCACATGACATCGGCGTGTTGGATCCTCGTATCCGCCGGATCATGGATTTGAAATGTCCGTCTTCGGGCGAGGTTTCGCGGAATCGTTGGTCGAACCTCTCGCTTCTGAAGGAAACCGACGAGGTGAAGTTCGTGATTGGGACGGAGGAGGATTACGCGTGGATGAAAGTGGTGCTGGAACGCTACACGCTGCCACGGATCTGCCCGGTGTTGGTTTCCTGGGTGGCTCCCCTGGCTCCCCACCAACGGGACGCATCGCTGAAGCTGGTGCCTGACGGTCAGCGCCCGATGTCCCGTCAGGCCTTGGCCGATCGCATCATCGAGGACCGCCTTCCCGTGCGGTTCCAGCTCCAGATGCACAAGTATGTGTGGTCCCCTGATGCCCGAGGAGTTTGAGGCGCACTGATGAATCGCGACGAGGTACTCGATCAGTTGCGACGGTTTGAGTCCCGAAACATCACCCAGATTTCGGAAGCTGCTGGCTGGCCGATGGTGTGGCAAAGGGCGAAGGGAACTTCTGTTTGGGATTGCTCGGATCGGAAGTACCTCGATTTGACTGCGGCTTTCGGGGTGGCCGCAGCGGGGCACGCCAATCCACGAGTGGTGGCGGCGGGGCGTCGTCAGATGGCGACGTTGCTTCACGCCATGGGCGACGTGCATCCGCACCCGGGCAAGGCCAGGCTGCTGGCGGAGTTGAGCCATCGCACGTTTGGTCGATGGGCAGGGCGGGGCCAGGCGAAGAGCATCCTGACCGGGTCGGGATCCGAGTCGGTCGAGGCGGCATTGAAGACGGCGCGCCTTGCAACGGGGCGTCGGGGCGTCGTTGCTTTCGAGGGCGCGTATCATGGCCTGGGATATGGGGCGCTGAACGCCACGCATCGGGAACACTTTCGTGGACGATTCGAGGATCAGTTGGGTGGGTTTTGCTGCTTTCTGCCGTTTCCCGGGTGCGAAACTTGTGATTGCGCCGCGACGGGTGCCGGGTGTTCGCGTCTCGAGAACCTCTTGGCAGGCCTGGATGCGTTGCCGCGTCGCAGGGAGGTTGGTGCCGTCCTTGTGGAGCCCATTCAGGCGCGGGGTGGCATCCGGGTTCCTCCCGCCGGTTTCCTGCCGATGCTCCGGAAATGGTGTGACCAGAATGGAGTGCTGCTCTTGCTCGACGAGGTCTACACCGGCTTCGGTCGAACAGGAGATTGGTTTGCCTGCGAGCACAGCTCGGTCGTTCCGGACCTTGTGTGTCTGGGAAAGGCGATGACGGGCGGATTCCCCATGGGAGCTTGCGTCGGCCGCGCGGAGATCATGGATGCAGCCTGGCCGGTGTCGGATGGAGAGGCCATCCACACGAGCACGTTCCTTGGGCATCCGGTGGGATGTGCGATGGCGCTGGCGCAGTTGTCCGAGTTGGAGGGGGAAGGTCTCATCGAACGGGCGGCGGAGGAGGGTGTTTGGTTGCGCAGGGCGCTGACTGCGGTCTGTGGCAGCATGACCCACCTGCGCCTCCGCCCGGTGGGGCGGGGGTTGATGGCTGGCATCGAGGTTCGACGGTTGGACGGAACCACTGCGGGAGACCTGGTCATCCGAGCCATGCACCGCCTTCTAGCCGAGGGGTTCATCCTCCTTCCGGAAGGTGCGGAGGCGCAGGTCCTGAGCCTGACGCCGCCACTGACGATCCGTCGCCGCGATCTGGCGCGGGCCGTTGAAGCCATCCATGGATGTTTCGAGGATTTTGACGCATGAACCTGTCTGAAATGCGGCGCCTGCTCGCCTCCCGGAATCTCCAGTTGACCAAGAGTCTGGGCCAAAATTTTCTGCATGACGGAAACCAGATACGGCGCATTGCAGCTGCCGCAGACCTGGTGGAATCAGACCGTGTGCTGGAAGTTGGTCCTGGGCTGGGACCGCTGACCGAACATCTACTCGCGAAGGCGGCGGAGGTGCTCGCGATCGAGAAGGACGTGCGTTTGGTCGAGGTCCTCAAGGATCGATTCGGCGACGATGAGCGGTTGGTGCTCGTGCTTGCCGACGCCCTCGATTGGCTGCGGGACAATCCCAGGGACTGGACTGGCTGGAAGCTGGTCTCGAACCTTCCGTACTCCGTCGGCTCCCCCATCCTCGTCGAACTCGCACTCGCGGAGGCTCCCCCCCTACGGTTGGTCGTCACTTTGCAGGCTGAGGTCATCCAGCGGATCGCAGCGCGGCCGGCCACTCCCGAGTATGGGGTTCTCACCCTCCTGCTCGCGCTCCGGTATTCAGTGAAGGAAACCTTCAAGGTGCCGCGCGACTGCTTCTTTCCGACTCCGGATGTGGAATCCGCCTGTGCTGTCCTCGAACTGAGGCCCGGGGTGGAGTTGGATCCGGGTGTAACGTCGACCTACGCCGCCGCAGTCAAGGCAGGGTTCGGCCAACGACGGAAGATGATGT
>JBIKWS010000458.1:0-4111 GCA_044356195.1 Cyanophyceae cyanobacterium | reverse complement strand
CTGCGTCGCCGCCGCGCCACAGGTGGATTCGGGCATCGTCGACCACTATCGAAGCCGGGGCGGCAATCCCGCCGGAATTCCCGTGGTCCACATCGCGCTCAATCTCCAATCGGACACCCAGCAGCGGGATCGCACGGCCACCACCACGTTCGTCCAACGCTACGGCTTTGATCCCGTATTGCAGGACACCCAACGGGTGCTGGCCCGGCGATTCGCTGACAGCGGGCAACCCATCTTTGCGATCATCAACGGCGTCACCAACTCGCCGAACGCCCGGCCGTGGGAACTGCTCTACACGCTCCAGAATTATGGTTCCACCCAGTCACCGATCGAACAGTTCCGCACGGCGATCGACCGGGTGCAGTCGGCCCCACCGAGCCTTCCCGCCTTGCGCGTGTCGTCCACACGCTCCACGACGCCCGGAGTCCTCCGGATCGAACTGGACGCCGACGCCCAGGCCAACTTCGGGATCGAAGTCTCCGACGACCTCCTCCGCTGGACCCCGCATTCCACCCTGCCCAAGGGCACCCGGACCCTCGACCTTCCGCTGGGCACCGGCACCGAATCCTCGCGCTTCATCCGCCTGACACCCGCTCCCTGAGCAGGAAGTTCCCAGTCTCCAGATTCCAGTCAGGACATGGTCCAGCCGCCGCCGAGGAGAGGCACTGTCGCACAGGCGGGTCCTCCGTCCCGTGCGAGCGCCGAGACGCGGGCCGTGATGGTCCCGCCACGCTTCATCAAACCGGAGAGCTGATCGGACGTCAGCTCGCGGAGCTGGATCTTCGCGCGTCGGAACCGGTCGCGTCCATGGATCGTCCGACTCGACCAGCTCAGGTAGAAGAACCGTTCCCCCTGGACGTCCTGCCGACCTTCAAAGCCGGCGAAACCATGGGCGGGCCATTCCTCGCAGACGAGGCGGGCGAGGACCGGCGGTGACACGGAGCTGTCGACTGGCATTTGCCGAGAGAAAGGGCTGCTGAATGTGTCAGCAAGCAGGGAATCCGCCTTCCCTCCCTCGAAACCTGAAACCCTGAACCGGGCGCATATCGATCCTGTCCCCAGCCTCGGAAAGGTTTCGGGGTGGCGATGTCCTCGTCGCCACCCCGTTCCACGCCGGGGCAGTGTCAAGCTGCACCTCCCTCAGCCCGCCCACTCACGGGCATTGCGGAACATCTGCATCCACGGGCTGAGGGCCGAGCGATCACCGCTGGTCCAGCTCATCTGGATGTTGCGGAAGACGCGCTCGGGATGCGGCATGAGCACCGTGAAGCGTCCATCCGGCGTCGTCACGGAGGTCAACCCATCGGGGCTGCCGTTCGGGTTGAACGGATACACTTCCGTCGGACGCCCGTGATGATCGACGAAGCGCAGCGCCCGCTTCACGCGGGTCGTGTCGCCGCGTTGGGTGAAGTCGGCGTAACCTTCGCCGTGCGACACCGCGATCGGGATCCGGCTGCCGGTCATCCCGTGGAAGAAGATCGATGGACTCTCGAGCACCTCCACCAACGCCAGGCGCGCCTCGAACTGTTCGCCCTTGTTGCGGGTGAACTTCGGCCACGCCTCCGCGCCCGGGATGATCGGCGACAGCGCCGCCATCATCTGGCAACCGTTGCACACACCCAACGCGAATGTGTCCGGCCGACCGAAGAATCCCTTGAACTGCTCGGCGAGCACCGGATTGAACAGGATCGATCGCGCCCAACCCTCGCCCGCGCCCAGCGTGTCGCCGTAGGTGAACCCGCCGCACGCCACGAACCCGCGGAAGTCCGCCAGCTTGAGCCGACCCGACTGCAGGTCGGTCATGTGGACGTCGAACGTGTCGAAGCCCGCCTTCGACATCGCGTAGCTCATCTCCAGATGGCTGTTCACGCCCTGCTCGCGGAGGATCGCGACGCGCGGACGGAGTCCGACGATCGCCGGGGCCGCATTCCCCTGTGAGAGCGGGAACGTCAGGTGCACATGCAGGCCCGGGTCGGTTGAAACACCCTTTGTCCGATGCTCGGAATCGGCGCTCTCCGGGTTATCACGCAACCGCGCGATCCGCCAACTGACCTCATCCCACGCCTGATGCAGGTCGCGGAGATCCGCCTTCAACAGCGACGTCCCGCCGGTAGAAACCTCCATCGTGTAGGACGCGTTCGGTCGCGCGACGACGTGTGCCTGCCCGCGGAAACCCAGTCCGTCGAGGACGGCCATCACCGACGTGAGTTGGTCATCCGCCACCTGCAACACGGCTCCGAGTTCCTCGGAGAACAGCGCGCGCAGCGCCTGGCCGGATTCGCCCGGGGTCGCCTTCTCCGCCGCCTTCATAAGCGGATCCAGATCCACCGACAGGCCGCGGTTCGACGCAAAGGCCATCTCGCACAGGCACGCCCACAGGCCGCCGTCACTCCGGTCGTGGTAGGCGAGCACGCGGCCTTCGGACCGCAACGTGTTCACCGCGGTTACCAGGTTCTTCAGTCGTGCTGGATCATCGAGATCCGCCGGCGCGCCGCCGAACTGGTCCGTCACCTGTGAAAGCATCGAACCGCCCATGCGGTTCTTTCCGAACCCGAGGTCGACCAACACCAGCGACGTCGAACCCGGCTGCAACTGCGGCGTCAACGCCGGCCGCACGTCTGACAACGTCGCGAACGCACTGACGATCAAACTCACCGGCGCGGTCACCTGACGGTTGCCGCCCGCGTCGGCCCAGCGCGTCCGCATCGAGAGGCTGTCCTTGCCGACCGGCACGCTGATGCCCATGGCCGGGCACAACTCCATGCCGACCGCGCGCACCGTGTCGTACAGCGCCGCGTCCTCACCGGGCTCGCCGCAGGCCGCCATCCAGTTGCAGCTCAGCTTCACCCGCGGCAGTTCGATCGGAGCCGCCAGCAGGTTCGTGATCGCTTCGCCCACCGCCATCCGACCCGACGCCGGACCGTCGACCGAAGCCAGCGGCGTGCGTTCGCCCATGCTCATGGCCTCACCGCGGAACCCGGCGTAATCCGCGAGCGTGATCGCGCAGTCCGCCACGGGCACCTGCCACGGACCCACCATCGGATCGCGCGACGACAACCCGCCGACCGTGCGATCGCCGATGGTGATCAGGAAGCGCTTCGAGGCCACCGTCGGATGCCGGAGCACGGCGAGGGCCGCATCGGCCAACACCACGCGCGACGCATCAAACGCCTCCGTCGACCACGTCACGCGCTTCACGTCGCGACGCATCTTGGGCGGCTTGCCGAGCAGCACTTCCATCGGCATGTCGATGGCGCGTTCGCCACCCGGGCCATCCTCCAGCACCAGCCGCTTCTCATCCGTCGCCGTGCCCACCACCGCGAACGGGCACCGTTCGCGCCGGCACAATTGTTCGAAGACCGGCAGCGAATCCGGATGGATGGCCAGGACGTAACGTTCCTGGCTTTCGTTGCACCAGATCTCCTTCGGCGCGAGGCCGGATTCCTCCAGCGGGACCTGCCGCAGGTCAAAGCGCGCGCCACGCCCCGCGCCATCCACCAATTCCGGGAAGGCGTTCGAGATGCCGCCCGCGCCGACGTCGTGGATCGCGAGGATCGGGTTGCGCTCGCCCAGCGCGACGCACTGCGTGATGACCTCGTGCGCCCGACGCTGGATCTCGGGATTG
The DNA here is from genome assembly GCA_044356195.1 of Cyanophyceae cyanobacterium. Classification (GTDB taxonomy): domain Bacteria; phylum Verrucomicrobiota; class Verrucomicrobiia; order Limisphaerales; family UBA9464; genus UBA6176. Next base: position 486 of record JBIKWS010000458.1, on the reverse strand, counting down.
CCGCGTTGCACCGAGTCGAAGTCGAGTTCCGCGGAATTCGCGCCGGCCGCCATCGAACTGGCTGCACCGCCACCCATCCCGATCCGCATGCCGGGCCCGCCCAGCTGGATCAGCAACGTGCCCGCCTCGAAGACACGCTTGGACGTCATCGTCGCGTGGATCGAGCCCACGCCGCCCGCGATCATGATGGGCTTGTGGTAGCCGCGCCGCTTGCCGGCGACCGTCTGCTCGTACACGCGGAAGTACCCGCCCAGGTTCGGACGGCCGAACTCGTTGTTGAACGCCGCACCGCCCAGCGGTCCGTCGATCATGATCTGCAACGGGCTCGCGATGTGTTCCGGCTTGCCGAACACCGGCTTTTCCCACGGTTCGTTCGTTCCCGGGATCAGGAGGTTCGACACTGTGAACCCGGTCAATCCGGCCTTCGGACGCGACCCGCGTCCGGTCGCACCCTCATCCCGGATTTCACCGCCCGCGCCGGTCGCC
>JBIKWS010000457.1:0-4112 GCA_044356195.1 Cyanophyceae cyanobacterium | reverse complement strand
ACATCGCCGGGTTGCCTCATGGAAGCCGAGCTCACGCTGAAGCCGATCGGATTCGTACGGTCCGGGAAGGGAGAGAAGTTCGAGGCCCGCCACCAACCGCTGGAATCCGAGCCCGAGGTCAACCGGTTGGAGTGGACGGATCCGGCCGCGATGCGGGAGGCGGTGCGGGATCTGGAGGGTTTTTCGCGGATCTGGCTGGTGTGGTGGTTCCACCGGAATAGTACCTGGCGTCCGTTGGTGCTGCCGCCGCGTGGCCCGGCGCAACGCCGCGGTGTTCTGGCCACGCGTTCGCCGCATCGGCCGAATCCCATCGGGTTGACCGCGGTCCGCCTGCTCGGGGTGGAGCCGGGGAGGCTTTTGCTCGGGGCCATCGATCTGGTCGACGGCACGCCGGTTTTCGACGTGAAGCCTTACATCCCCAAGTACGATGCCTTCCCGCACGAACGTTCAGGTTGGATGGAATTGGTGGAAGCGGAGGAACGGTCGCGCCCGGGGTATGTGGTCGTCTGGAGTGGGTTGGCGAAGGAACAGGGAGAATGGCTGGCGGTGGGGTGGGGAGTGGATTTCCGGTCGCGGATGCAGGAGTTGCTCTCGGCGGACCCGAGGCCCCACCGAACGCGTCGGATCGTGCGTCGCGGTGAGCGCTTCGAGATTGCCTGCGGGGCATGGCGGGGTGTTTTCCGGGTTTCGGAGACGGTCGTGACGGTGGAGGAGTTGCAGGTGGGGTTCCCACGGCGGTTTCTGGAAGACCGGACGCGCACGGAGGTGCCGGAGCGGGAGGCGCAGCTGGCGTTCCTGGTGCGATGGCCGGACGGCGGGGTGGAGGCCCGTCGTCCCTGAAGCAGATTGGCGGGGTTTGCGTGGCGGTGGGAAACGGATGGAAGGGACGAACTCCAACGTTGCGGGAGGTTGGGTGGGGGGGCTATTTTGGACAGCGGTCGGGACGTTGAGCCGGCCTAAACGATGAAGCACCAGCTTGATTTCGAAAAGCCGATCGCAGAGCTCCAGCACAAACTGGAGGATCTGCGGCAGCATCCGGAGACGCACTCGTTGGGAATCTGCTTCGAGGACGAGATCCAGATGCTGGAGCGCAAGCTCGAGGATTTGCGCCGCAATGTGTATCTGAACCTGACGCCCTGGCAGCGGGTGCAGGTAGCACGGCACCCGCGGCGTCCGTACACGCTCGATTACATCCATCACGCGTTTACCGATTTCGAGGAATTGCACGGCGATCGGTTGTTCGGCGATGACCGCGCGGTGGTGGGAGGGTTCGCGAAGCTGGGAGACCAGCGGGTGGTGGTCATCGGTACCCAGAAGGGGCGGGACACCAAGGAGAACATCCTGCGCAACTTTGGTTCGGCTCATCCGGAAGGGTATCGCAAGGCACTGCGCCTGATGCGGATGGCGGACAAGTTTGGATTGCCGGTAGTGACGCTGATCGACACGGCAGGGGCGTACCCGGGAATCGGGGCGGAGGAGCGGCACATCGCGGAGGCGATCGCCGTGAATCTGCGTGAGATGATGTTGTTTGAGGTGCCGATCGTGGCCTGTGTGATCGGCGAGGGCGGATCCGGGGGGGCCTTGGGCATCGGCGTGGCGGACCGGGTGCTGATCCTGGAGAATGCCTATTACTCGGTGATCAGTCCGGAGGGATGTGCGGCGATTTTGTGGAAGGACCGGAAAGCCTCCCCACAGGCAGCCGCGGCATTGAAGATCACGGCGGCCGACCTCAAGAACCTTGGGTTGGTGGATGATGTCATTCCCGAGCCACTCGGCGGGGCGCATTACGATCCGGCAGCAACCGCGGCGACCGTGCGTTCAGCGCTGCTGCGGCATCTGGCGGAGATCCAGGCGTTGTCGAAAGAGGAACGGCTGAAGGGGCGTTACCGGAAGTTCCGGGGCTTTGGACAGTTCACCGAGGCCACCGAGCCGGTGGGAGGGGCTCCGGAGTGAGTGCCATGTGGTATCCATTGACGTTTCGGCCGATTTATCAGGATCGGGTGTGGGGCGGGCGGCGTTTGGAAACCGTGTTCGGTCGGTCGTTGCCTGAGGGCCGGGTGATCGGGGAGTCGTGGGAGGTTTGCGATCGCCCCGACGCCGTGAGTGTCGTCGAGAACGGGCCGTTGGCGGGACGCTCCCTGCACGCGCTGATGTCCGAGGACGCGGCGGGATTGTGGGGCGCGGGAGTTGCGAATGGCGCTCCGTTTCCCTGGCTGTGCAAGCTGTTGGACGCCTGTGACGACCTTTCCTTGCAGGTGCATCCACCGGCAGGCCTTGCGGCCTCGCTCGGGGGAGACCCGAAGACGGAGATGTGGTATGTGGCGGCGGCAGATCCCGACGCCTGTGTCTATGCGGGGGTCCAGCCTGGCACCACCCGTGAGGTGTTTGCCCAGCGCGCCCACGATGGAACGGTGGCGGACCTGTTTCATCGGATTCCCGTGACTGCGGGGGATGTGCTGTTCCTGCCGAGCGGGCGGGTTCATGCGCTGGGGCGTGGGTTGGTGATCTTCGAGATCCAGCAGAATTCGGACACGACGTACCGTGTGTTTGACTGGAACCGGGGGGGACTGGACGGCAAGCCGCGGGCGCTCCACCTGGAACAGGCCCTGGCGTCCATCGACTTTACCGACACGTCACCCGCGTTGGTTTCGCGAGCTTCCGCTGTGGACCGCGGTGTGGACGTCCGAACCCTTGTGCGCCATGGATTGTTCGCCATCGATGAGGTTCGTGGCCAAGGGGCTGTGGTGGATCGGCGTCCGGATGGTGGCGTGGGCCTGGTTGCTGTGGTTTCCGGGACCGTACGGTTCACAGGGGGCGGGCAGACCGTGACCGTGGGGCCGGGTGGATTTGTTGTCCTGCCAGCAGGCATGCGTGATCTGACAATGGACGCGGGCAATGATGCGCGTTGGTTGCAGGTTTCGCGCGGATGAACGTTGCCCCTGAAGGAGGCGGGACGGAATGGCGGGGAGGAGCACCCATCGAATGGTGGGAACATTGGGCGGTGCTGCGGATGTGGCATTCGGACCGGTGGTTTCGTCGGGTGATCCTCGGTTTGGTGTCGGTGGCGTTGTTGGGATTGCTCGCTGGGGCGCGATGGGTTCCGGGACATGAGGCGTTCGAGGGGAAACGCGCCTGGCTTCGTGGATGGGATCGGTTGATGGCGTCGTGGCATGACTTCCGGATGGGAAAGGTGGGGCACCCAGGTTTCCGTGCCGATCCGGCCGCATGGCGATGGCGGGTCCAATTGGATCCGGGGAATCTGGAGTCCACCCGTGCCTTGCTGGAATCGCTCGCGCAGAGGACCGATTCGGGCTTTTCAGAGGCCACAAACGGGCTCGCGCTCGGGCGCCGGCTCTGGCGTGCCGGAGTAACGAATGGGGCGGACGTGGACCGTGTTTTCCGCATCGCAAGGACAGCGCGTTGTGAGGAATGGATGCTGTTGGAGGCGCCCGGGTTGATTCCGTGGTTGGGTCCGTTGGAGCGCGAGTCCTGGGCGGCTGTTGCGGCGGATCACGAGCGATGGGACGTGGTCCGCGGGTTGTTGGCTGACGGACGGCTGGAGTTGGAGGGGACCGTGGGACAGGCGTGGACGGCAGTGTGGGGGACGCCGACGTCGTCGCGGCAAGGATTGGTCGTCCTGAAAGAGCGGGCAGGAGGGCATGGTCCGGAAGCAGTAAAGGCGGGGCGATTGCATGTTCAGGTACTGGTGCGGTTGGGGAAGGTGGAGGCATCGATGGCGGCCGCCGAACGATTGCGGGCGTTGGGAGTGGCACGGCGGATGGAAGCGATACGCGTGGGTCGGCTCTGGATGGCAGCGGGCCGGCGGGAGGAAATCAGGAAGTGGCTGGACGGGTGGACGGTGGGTCCGATGGATTCGCGGGAGGTTCCGGAATGGGTCGCCTTGGTCCGGGAGATCCAGGGGGTTGGCAAGGCGGCATTGGCTTGGCGGGACGGATGGAAGCGCTGGCGGAAGAGGGAATGGTTGGAACCCGTGTTGGAGATGGCCTGGGAGACCCGTGATTGGGGTGGGTTCCTGGAGTTGGGCATGGAGTTGCGTGAGGGGTTGGGTGCGGTTTCCGACGAAATCGCCTTGGGATGGGTGGTCGAGGCCA
>JBIKWS010000456.1:0-4114 GCA_044356195.1 Cyanophyceae cyanobacterium | reverse complement strand
GATGTCCTTCACGACCTCGGATATGGCGATCACGGTCTCGGGTCGGCGGACGCGGACGGTGATCTCGTGGAGCGCGACCTTCTCGGCTTCGTAGGTGCCGCCGCGTCGGCGGGAGAGGATCTCGCCGTAACGTCGCCGGGCGGTCTCAAGCGGGATGAAGATGCGGCCGAGGGCGGCGTTGGCAGCGGGGCCGTCGATCGAGGCTTCGGAAGCGGCGCTGCGGGCGCGGGGTTCCATGATGCCGATGACCCGGTAGTAGTTGAGCCCAACGCGGACGTCGCGTCCGAGGGCTTCCTCGGCGGGGAAGAGTTTCAGGGCGACGTCATGGCCGAGGACGCACACAGGGGCGGCAGCGTCCATTTCGAGGTCGTTGAAGAAGCGGCCCTGCGCGACGCTCTGGTTCCGCGTGGCGGGATGGTTGGGAAGGGTGCCCACGATCTCGGCGTCGACGCGGTGGGTGATGTTCCAGACGTAGTCGCGGATGACGCGGGCGGGAACGACGAGTTCGATGCCGGGAATGGTGTCGCGGATCCGGCGGATGTCGTCCTGCTTGAGGCCGTATTCGAGGGCGAAGTTGTTCTGCTGACGGTTCGAGACCTTCTCTTCCTCGGCAGGTTTGACGGATTTGAGGAGGATGTTCTGGGAGCCGAGGTTCTTGATCTGTTGCTGGGCTTCGTAGGAGGCGCCTTCGCCGATGGCGAGCATGGCGATCACGGAGCAGACGCCGAAGACGATGCCGAGGACGGTGAGCAGCGAGCGGAGGCGATGGAGCCAGAGGCTGCGGATGCCGAGCTGGACCGTGCGGCGGAATCGGGAGCTGAAGGAGGGGAGGGGGATCATGGAGTGCGCCTCCTGACGTCGACGGCTACGATGGGGAGGGCGGTCATCGGCGGGTGTCGCTTTCGAGTTCGCCGTCGCGGAGGCGGATGAGGCGGGCGGCGCGTTCGCCGACGCCGAGGTCGTGGGTGACCATGATGAGGGTCTTGCCCTGGGAATGCAGGTCGTCGAAGAGGGACAGGATCTCGCGGCCGGAGGCGGAGTCGAGGTTGCCGGTGGCTTCGTCGGCGAGGAGGACGAGCGGGTTGTTGGCGAGGGCGCGGGCGATGGCGACGCGTTGCTGCTGGCCGCCGGACAGTTCGTAGGGACGGTGGTTGAGGCGGTGGGCGAGTCCGACGCGTCCGGCGAGTTCGGTGGCGATGGTGCGGGCCTCGTCCTCGGGGGTGTTCTGGTAGAAGAGCGGGACCTCGATGTTCTCGAGGACGGTGAGCTGCGGGATCAGGTTGTAGGATTGGAAGACGAAGCCGAGGCGCTTGCCGCGGATGGAAGAGAGGTCGTCGTCAGGAATGGTGGAGACGTCGTCGCCGCCGAGGAGGTAACGACCGGAGGTGGGGCGGTCGAGGCAGCCGAGGACGTTCAGGAGGGTGGACTTGCCGCACCCGGAGGGCCCCATGATGGAGAGGTACTCGCCGGGGGCGATGTGGAGGTCGAGACCGCGCAGGGCCTCGACGGTGAACTCGCCCATGCGATAGGCCTTGCGGACCTTTTCGAGGAGGACGATGGGCTGAGGGCTGGCGGCCATGGGAAAGCAGGCTCAGCGGCGGGCGAGTGGCTTGGCGGCTCCGCCAGGGGACGGTGCGGCGGGCCTGTCGGGATCGCCCTGGCCTTCGCCGGCCTGGCGTTCCTCGTCGGGCAGGCGGAGCAGGACGGTTTCACCAGCGTCGAGTCCCTTGCGGATCTCGATGAAGGATTCGTTGAATGCACCGGTGGTGACCTCGCGTTCGCGGGGTTTCGAGCCGGGGAGGAAGACGTACTGTTTTCCGGTGCGCGAGGTGACGGCCTGGAGCGGGACGTAGACGACGTCGGGCAACTGCTTCACCAGGATCTCGACCTTGGCGGACATGCCGGGCTTCAGCCACTCACGGGTTCCCTGGATGGCGATGGTGCACTGGTAGAGCTTCATGTCCGGCGACATGAAACGGCCCTGGGAATCGGGGAGGACGCCGACCTTGGTGACCTCGCCGGTGAGGGCGTCGTCCGGGAAGGCGTCGACGGTGATCTTCACCTTGAGGCCCTTCGAGACCTGTTTGATGTGGGATTCGTGGATGCCGAGCTTCACGCCCATCTGCGTCGTGTCGGGAATGGTGATGATGGGCTGGCGCTCGTAGACCTGGGAGCCCACGCGGATGGGTTCGTTGCCGCCCCACCACATGTTGTCGTTGCCACCGTAGACGACGAGGCCGGGCTTCTGTGCCGTGATGACGGCCTTCTGGATCTGGCCGGCGAGTTCGTCGCGGTTCTCCTTCTCGATGCGGTAGCGGCGCTCCGCGGACTTCATCTTCGCTGCGGATTGCGCGAGCTTGGAGACGGCTTCCTTGCGGACGCGTTCGAGGCTGCGGAGGGCCTTCTCATACTTCGAAAGGGTTTCCTCGGCGCTCTTGGTGAACTCATACCGGAGGTAGAGGTCGAGGGTGGTCTGGGCGGACTCGACCTTGAGGCGGGCCTGGTCGGCGGAGATCTGGTCGTTTTCGAGTTCGGTCTTGGTGACGAAGCCCTTTTCGAAGAGGCGTCGGGTGCCGGCGAGCTTGGTCTGGGCCTGGCCGAGGGCGGTCTTCGTGACGAGCAATTCGTCCTCGCGCTTGCGGAGTTCCTGCTTGGCGGTGCCGTCGCCCAGCAGGTCGACGCTGGCGTACTGGGTGAAGTCGACGACAGCGCGGGCGGGTGCAGCGGAGTTCACGCGGACGCGGGCGTTGGTGGTGCCGACGGTGTCGCCGGGATCGGTGTCGGGCTCCAGTTGGCCGGATTCGGCGCGGGCGAGGAGGTTGGTGTCGGGGCGGTCGATGAGATCGAGCTTCTGGACCAGTTCGGCGGTGATCTTCCGGCCGAGGAGCTTCTCCAGATCCATGAAGGCGAACTTGGCGTCCTGTTCGGCGGCGCGCATGTCGACGCGTCCCTGGTTCAACTGGATCTCATAGCCCTGCTGGGCTTCGGTGAGACCGGCGAGGGTGGTCTGGAAGGAGATGTCCTGGTTGAGGAGCGATTGCTGGATCTTGGAGGCGTCGAGTTCGACGAGGACCTTGTTGGTGCGGACGTCGTCCTCGCTGACGAGGGTGCCTTCCTCAACCAGCTTCAGGATCTTCACGGGTTCGCCCCGGACCTCGGATCGGATCTGCCAGGATTCAAGGGCTTCGACCGAACCGCCCCCGAGCACGGTGATGTCGAGCGGGCCACGGCGTGCGGTGAAGGTGGAGGCCTTGGAGTCCGCACCTGCGGGGCGCAGGAACCAGACGAGGAGCCCGGCGGCGGCGAGGGCCCCGAGCACCCATCGGCCGCGGGTGGATTTGAGGAAGGCAGGGAAGCTCATGGCTGTGGAGGAACCGTCGGTGGCTTGGGGGTTAGGGCAGCGCCGCGTGAGGGCACGCGGCCTTCATCGGGAGGTTGCGGAACCGTCGGTGGCTGGGAGTTCGGGGCAGATGGAAGGGTGTTGGTGGCACCGGCGGGTGGGTAGCCCTGGAGGGTGGTTCCCTCGTCCCAGGTGCCGTCGTCGCGGATGTGGAGGAGGCCCATGTCGCGCCAGTAACGGAGGCGCGCGATGGAGTGGGCAACGATCGCCGCGGTGCGATTGTTGCGGGCGGCGATGAGATCGGCCTGCGCGTCGAGGAGGTCGCGGGTGACGCCGCGGCCGAGATCCATGCGGAGGGCCTGTTCCTCGACGCGGCGTTCGCCGAGTTGGACGGCGAGTTCACCGTTGGCGTGGTTGCGCCGGGCCTGGTCGAGGGCCCGCCAGTCGGAGGCGATCTGGAGCCGAACCTGATCGACCTGGAGTGAGAATTCCCGCTCGGCGCGGGCCTGGGCGATGAAGGCGCTGCGGTAGGCGTTGCGCTCCGATTTACGGTTCAACGGCAGGTCGAGGTCGATGCCGGCGTTCCACTGGTAGTTCCCGGGATCGGGTAGGCGGAATCCCTGGGAACTGTTGCCGGCGATGTTGGCGCCGCCGCGGACGTCGAGTTGGGGACGGAGACCGTTTCGCGCGACCTTGATCCGGCGGGTGGCGTCCTCGACGCGGTCGCGTCCGTTCTGGAGATCGAGTCGGAGGGATTGTGCGACGTCGAGGGCG
>JBIKWS010000455.1:0-4116 GCA_044356195.1 Cyanophyceae cyanobacterium | reverse complement strand
GAAGGTCAGCGTGGTGTCCTGGAACAGCTCCAGCGTGTAGTTGTTCGCCGATCCGGAATTGATCTCGTCGTTGAGTGAGTAACCCGTATTGAGGTGCCGGGTCCCGCCGCTGTTGGTGCTGACCGTGGCCGGCACACTGACCGAAATGCGGCTGCCGCGGATGAAATTGCCGCTGCCGCTGAACGGGGTGTTGTTGACGAGGACCGGGCCAAACCGGGATTCAACCGAGAGCCGCTGCTGCAGCTGATACTTGCCGTCGGTATCCAGCGCCACCATCCATCCCCACGACTCGGGCGAATCCCGCAGCGTGTGGTTCTCCAGGACGAGGACGTCGTCCCCTTCACCGATGGCGAGCTGGCGCAACGCGGTGGTCCGGAAGCCACCCCCCCAGAGGATCTGCTTCCGGTCGTTGTTGAACGCGAGCATTCCGCCGCTGAAAACCGTCGGCGTCGGCCGTGTCCCCGGTTCTGCCGTGCTGGTGATCCATTGCGGTTCGAGGCGGGAGTTGAAGCTGACGACATATTCGTTCGGCACCGTGTGGTTCAGCTCCATGTCCACCGCCCCCAGCGAGGTGTCCGACAGCGCGACGCTATGGAGATTGACGGAGGTGTTCGCGCGGCCGGCGACGAGCAAGCGTGCCCCGGCGGGGACCATCCGGAAGGGAAACGTGGGAATTTCCGCACCACCCGGTCGGAAATACACCATGTCCGGATCCACGGTGTAGTCGTCTGCCAGACGCAGGATGAAACCGCCACGGCGATAGCTGTTCCCGTTGGGATGCATCTGATTGTAGCTGCCCGCCACGTAGATCTTCCCGTCAAAGAGGCAGAGGTCCTTTCCGTCGATCTCGAACTTGGTGTTGATCCCCAAAGGCGCGAACTGGGCCTTCAGGTGGGCATCCGGATCGAGGACGAGATGGTCGATCCATCGCCCGGAGGAGTTCAGCTTGCCGGCGATCGCCGTCTTCGTGCCGTGACAGGAATCCGGGTCGCCGAAGATGGTATAGCAACCGACCTCGACCAAGCTGTAGCGGTTGTTGCCGTCGACGCTGCTGTTGCGGAGATCCACAGCAACGCCATTGCCAGAAATCAGCGACAAGCCGTCGACATTCATCAGGACGTGCAACTGATCCAGTCCGTCCGCGCTGATTGCCGCGACGGTCTCAGGGCCGGCGGTCGTCAAGCTGCCGCTCCGGGAGGTCCAGCCAATCGCACCTGCCGCCGTGAACTGCAACAGATAGGCGTCCACGTTGTCGGTGAAAGCGCCGATCGCTGTGATCGTGGTCAGCGGTGCCGCCTGCGTGGAGCTCAGGACGCGTGCCGGGGTTGCGGTGTTCCCATTGAGTGCTTGGAAGGCCCCACCCACGGTCACGCGTCCTTGGGAATCCACGGCCAGCGCGGTCATCGTCACATCGGTGCCGGTGATGTAGCGAATCCAGGTAAGTTCCCCGGTATCCTTGGCGACCTTGATCACGACTCCCGCGCGGCTGGAGGTTTGCTCATTGATCGTCGCCGCAATGTAGACCGACGTGGCATCCACCTCGACGTCGGTGACCTGAATCGACTTTGGGAGCGTGAGACCGAACTCGGTTGTATTGAGGGATTGGGGAAAGCTGCTGAAGACACCCCTGAGGTAGTCCCACCCGCCGCCGGCCCCCTGTCGCGTGACGAAGATGCCGGTGCGTCTGGGGTCCGCCGGATTCATTGGCTGCAGCGTCATCCCCTGGAATCGAACCACGCCATGGTGGACGCCGACGGCGAAAACGTTGCCGTCGTCATCCGTCGCCGATCGGTGGAAGGCGATCAGTTCGTCCAGCTTGGTCTGGCCGTCCCCATCGACACCGGTCGCCAGGAAATGCAGGGGTTCTCCCGCACTGGCAGGCAGGAACGAGGACAGCGCCAGGCAACCGGCCGCCAGCCAGCGCAGGCCAAGCCGGACGAGGCCGCTCGGGCGTCCGCCATCGATCGGGGCGGCGATGTCCTCATCGCCAGAGGCACGTCCATGGAGGGGCGACGAGGACGTCGCCACCGCGGCCTGGATGCCGCGCTTCACCCACCGTTCAAAGGTTCGCTTCAGGTTCATCGGAAGTCCTTGGGTCAGGAATGTCATTCGGTGGGCGGGTTTACTGGTTCAGGATCGAAACACGCGAGATGCGGCGCAGGGTCACGGTTCCCGCCACGGAGATCGGTTGCAGCGCGAGGCCGTGCACGGCTTCGGTGTAGGCCCCTTCCAGGGTGTCGACGTCCGCCAACTTCTGCGGCGGCGTGTTGAAGTTGATGCCGATCTCGCGTCGGACCGTGTACGCCCGGGCACCCGTGTTGGCGTGGTCGGGGTGAAAACCGTGGCGGAAGGGATTCGTCGGGGCCGTGTTCGACAGCACCACCGAAGCTTCGCAGCGGAAGCCCTGCCCGACGCCTCCGCGGCAACCGAGGTCGAGCCCGTTGAAGTCATACCCGATCGCGCTGTAACGGCGTCCGGCCACCGCCTGCTCCGCCGTGCGCTCGAGGTTGAGCGAAGCGAGGCGCGACGGGTCATTCACCAGCACGACGTCCAGCGTCGGCGTGGCCCGCTTGGCCACGATGACGTCCTTCAGCAGCTTCACCCTTCCGGCGTTGTCGACGTGGAAGAGCACCCGGAATTGCAGGGGCGCGGTAGTCTTCGCCGGGGTGTTCGTCGGACCCGCAAGGCCACCCACACGGTCCAGGACGACGTCTCCCATCCAGAGGCCGGCGGCGTCCGGATTGTTCACGAGGGACTGGGCCTGCACCCCCTGTACGACGGCCAACAGGCACACCCACAGGAATCCCCGGCCACAGAGCCGGGACAACGGAGACAGCAGCGTTTTCATGCGTGGATCTGAAAGGATTGGGATGAAGGAGGTGCCTGTCACTTGATGGCGCGGACGGGGATCCATTGTTGGAATCCGTTGCCGTCGGTAAGCCGGAGGAGGGTCGTGTTGGTCGGGACGGTCAGTCCGACGCGATCGGGTTCGAGTCGGAGGACGCGTTCGCTTGTGAGGTTCGAGGAGACGATGCCGCCGGTGAAATTGACCCGACGATAGGTCAGGGCTCCGGGGTCCTGGACGGCCTCGACAAGGTTGAGCGCGCCCGCACCGCCGGCGAGGGTGATGGTCACGTTGCTCCGGGGCGTGGGCGCAGCGTTTACGAGCTGGAGGGGGAAGGAGTCCACCGTCCGGGAGAAATCGATCTCGCCGGAACCAGGAAGGTTGAGGCGGATCGGTCCCTGGTAGCGGGAGGCGCCGTCGGTCTGGATCCAGTAGGCTTCACCCGCCCTGGCCCTCGCGGTGGCGGGGTCGCGGACGATCTTCCAGACGCCACTTTCCAGCCGATAGATCCGGTGGCGGGCGTGGGCCGGGCTTCCCGCGAAGAACTGACGGAAGGTGGGGCCCTGCGTGTCGCTGACCGGAAGGCCGGTGAAGGTACAGTTGTTCGGCTGCCAATCGAGCTGCGTCACGCGGGCTTCGCCCGTGATGTTCAGCGTCGCCGCCGCCGACGCCCGGATCAGGTAGGCCTGGCCGCCACGGATGTCGTGCAGGTCCGTGAGCACCGCGTCCGGCTGGCCGGGCGCGTACCACACCGACCATCCCTCGCTGCGCCAGGGCGCGTCGCCGGGGTTGCGGATGTACTTGGCATCGAGACCACCCTTCCGGAACCACGCCACCGCCTGGACGGTTGATCCGGCGAACACGTTGGTCGGTGCCGAGGCCGTCGGCTGGACCTCCAGATACACCGCATTCCAACCGGGCTGGAGCGTCACCGTCTGGGTCCGCGTGGACGCGGCGTCCACGCAGACCCCCAGACCCAACCACCCCGCAACGGCCAGCATCAGGGAGCTGCCCAGCCTCCAGACCTGGCCACCACGGGCCCCCAGGGAACGATTTGCCATGGCCCCGATCCTGCCATGGTCTCCCACAGTCCGGGTATCCCGGCCTACACCTATCCGCGGGTACGTGCCCTTACGCAGAGAGGCCTACGTAGACCCACGTAGGGAAGATGAACACCTACCGAGGAACGGCCACCCGCCGAAGCTCGTAGCGGGTCAACCCCTCGTCTCCCGCGACATCAAAACCCGTGGGGACGTCGTCCCCGCCGTCAC
>JBIKWS010000454.1:0-4126 GCA_044356195.1 Cyanophyceae cyanobacterium | reverse complement strand
GCGTCTCGAACCGGAGAAAGGTGTCGAGGTCCTGCTGCACGCCTTCGCCCGTGTCCTCGCCGCCCATCCCACCGCCCGCCTCCGGATCGTGGGTGACGGCAGCCTGCGCCCTTCCCTCCAGGCCCTCGCCCACTCCCTCGCCCCACCTCAAGCCATCGAATTCACGGGCCGGCAACCCGGCAGTGCCATCAACCGCTGGCTCACCGACGCTTGGGCGCTCGTCGCGCCGTCGCTCTGGGCCGAGCCGTTCGGCCTCGTCGCGCCCGAAGCCATCCTCCGCGGCATCCCCGTTGTGTGCAGCCGCACCGGTGGGCTCGCCGAATCCGTTGTCCCGGGCGAGAGCGGTCTCCTCTTCGACAACGGGAACGCCGACCAACTGCTCGCCCACCTCGATGCCATCGCCAGCCGTCGCGTGTTCCCAAGCCAGCAATGCAGCGCTGACGCCGTCCGCTCCCTCCGCGAGCGTCACGACCCGGACCTGCATCTCACACGAATCACCGAGCTTTACCGTGCGGTCTCCGCTGGGACCGGCGGCTGATCCCCGGTTCCGTGCGCGAGGCTGCCGCGGCCAAACCGGGCCGCGAGATGGCACCACCAGAAGTCAGGCCGTCGAAAGGCGTCGTGCTGCCAGATGACGTTCGTCTCCAATACGGACAGATCGGCGTGGGCCTTCGACGACAGCACCCGTCCCCATTCGCCGTAGAACCCCTTCCACTGCCGCAGCGGCGGTTCCACCGCCTTGACCCGATACATCACCGGGACGGGGTCGAGGGCCGCGCCGCCCGCCATCAGCCACAGGGATCCGGCCACCACCGGTGCCCACATCCACCGCGCCCAACCCGGTTGCGGCCACGGCACCCACGGCCACGCCAACCCCAGAAATGCCACCGTGTACAAAAGGTATCGCGATCCAAAACTGACCCCGGATCCAAAGCGCATCAGGGACAGGAAGCCGATCCCGCCAGCCAGCATCGCCACGGTCACAACCGCATCGTTGCGCCGATGCCGCCACAACCCAGCGAACCCCGCCACAAGCACCGCCAACGGCACCAGGTTGTACGGCACGAACCCATACGAGGAAGAAAACAGGACCTCCCAAAACCGCGCGGCCGGATCGGACCGCACCACTTCCTCGACTCCTGCCATCCCCGGGTGCTTCTCCAGAAACATCCCGCCAAACCGCGCCCAATTGAACGCCAACCGCAACGCCACCGCCGGAACCAGCCCGGCAACCAACCAACCGATGCGCGAGGAACTCCCCTGCCGCCAGGCGTCCACCGCAGCCAGCAAAACAAGGATGGGCACCACCGAGTCGGCCTGCCGTCGGCTCACCAACGCCGCACCCAACCAGAGCCCGCCCAACAGGGCGTCCCTGCCCCCATGACCGCGGGTCCAGTGGAACCAGGCCCCGAAGACCGCCAAGGCCAGCAGACTGTCGCTGAATGGCAACTTCGAGTACGGCCAAACCATGGAACACAATCCAAACAACCCCACCCCAACCGCCACCCGCGCCTCCGTCGCCCCCATCCGTCGCCACGCAGCCACCAGATACGCCATCAATCCAGCGATCACGGGCACGTTCGAAAAACTCACCACGAACTCCTCCCACATCGCCACCGGAAGCTTCGGAACCACCTTCGCCGCCGCACGACCCGCTTCCAGATACGGCACCAGATAGAGGCTATGCCCGACTCCGTAAGGACTGGTCCGGATTCCGTCGCGCCCCCGCACCGATCCCGCCATTTTCTCGGGGAATTCCACCCGGCCTTCGACCATCGCACGCGACATGGACAGCGTGACCTCCACATCCTGGTTTCCCACGCGCCCCGACACCGTCAGCACGTAAGCCACCCAAAGCACCCAGAGCGCCGGAGGAATCCCAAACGGGCCTCGCCCGAGCATGGGATGTAACCGCAATGATGCAGCTACTCCGTCACTCCCGGATTTGTCGGTGGTCTTCAATGTGGGATCATCTTCCGTGGCCTCGTCCTCAATGCTTGCAATGACGCGGCCCCCATTCCAACCCTAGACAAGGTCCGTAATGGTTCCAAGGACGCCAAGGACTCCTGAACCGCAAATGACCGCTGCCCTGTGATCGCCCCACCCCCTGCGATTGTCCCAGACAGCACGCCCGAAGCCCGGCCCCTCCAAGGCCCGCGTCGAGTGGCACTCATCATGCCTACCCACGGTCCTCTGGGGCTTTCCAGCACGGCCCTCACCGCCCTCCGAAACCTCGCTCCTCCCCCGGACCAACTCATCGTTGTCACGGATTCCCCGCTCACTCCCGGCGACCAGGAAGTCCTTCCCGCCTCCACCATCCTCGTCCACGTTCCCTTCCGTTCCGGACCCGCGATCGCTCGGAACCACGGCGCATTCCTCGCCACCACCGACCTCCTCCTCTTCGTCGACTCCGATGTCGTCGTCCGCCCCGATCTCATCCAGCGCGTCCGCTCGATCTTCGACGACAATCCCGGTCTCTCTGCTGCCTTCGGCTCCTATGATGCCAATCCGGGCGACCCCGGATTCCTCTCACAGTACCGGAACCTGCTGCACCATTACGTGCACCAGCAGGGCAAGGAGCGCGCCTCCACCTTCTGGGCCGGCCTGGGTGCCATCCGCGTCGATGCGTTTCGCGCCATGAACGGATTCGACACCTCCTACGCGGTGCCCTCCATCGAGGACATCGAACTGGGCTGCCGCCTCACCGCCGCCGGCTACACAATCCGCCTCGTCAAGGACCTGCAGGCACAACACCTCAAACGGTGGACCGCCATCCAGATGCTGCGGACGGACCTGCTCTGCCGGGGCATCCCATGGACCCGCCTGGTCCTGAGCCGGAGCGGCCTCATCAATGACCTCAGCCTCGACCGCATCGCACGGCTCAGTACGCTTGCCTGTGGTGTGGGGCTCGCATCGCTCGCGGTCGTCCCCCGTTTTCCCATCGCCCTCGCTGCGGCCTCCGCAGCGCTGGCTTTCCTGATCGCAATGAACCACCGATTCTACGCCTTCCTCTCCCGGATCCGCGGGCTTGGATTCGCCCTCAGGGCAATTCCCTGGCATGCCCTCTTTTACACCGTGTGCGGCTTCGCGGCCCTCTTCGGAGCCATCCTCCACTGCGAATCCCGCCTGCTGGGCCCTCGCCAATCCCAGTCATGAGCCAGCACCCTTATCCTCCCGGACTCGTCGTCGTGGGCGGAGGCCCCGCGGGCCTCACCGCCGCATTTGAAGCCGCCCGCAATGGCATCCGTCCGCTCGTCCTCGAGGCTGGAGAACGCGTCGGTGGCATCGCACGCACCGAAGTCCACAAGGGCTACCGCTTCGACATCGGCGGGCACCGGTTCTACACAAAGGTCCCCGAGGTCCAGTCCCTCTGGGAGGAAACCCTCGGACCCGAATTCCGCCTGACTCCCCGGCTCTCCCGGATCTTCTACAACCAGCGCTTCTACCAGTACCCCCTCGACGTCTGGGAAACCCTCCGCAACCTCGGACCGGTCCAAAGCTCCGCCGCCATCCTCAGCTTCACCGGCGCACGCCTGCGTCCGAACACCCGCGAGGAATCCTTCGAAGACTGGGTGACCAATCGCTTCGGCCGCCAGCTCTTCAACACCTTCTTCAAGACATACACCGAAAAGGTCTGGGGCATCCCCTGCCACGAGATCCGCGCCGAATGGGCCGCCCAACGCATCAAGGACCTCTCCTTCGGTTCCGCCGTACGCCAGGCCCTCTTCCCCAAACGGAACGCCGGTCCAAAATCCCTCATCAGCGAATTCCACTACCCCCGCCTCGGCCCCGGAATGATGTGGGAGATGCTTCAGGACCGCATCGCCCTCCTCGGCGGATCCGTCCGCACCCGCGAGGAGGTCACCGAGGTCCACCACGACGGCCAACAGGTCACCCACGTCGTCACCCGCTCCAGCAACAACCGCACCGCCGACATCCACGCCCCCCAGTTCATCAGCACCATGGCGCTCGATGACCTCATCGCCCGCCTCCGCCCCGCTCCGCCCGCCGAAGTCCTCCACGCCGCCGCCTCCCTCCGATACCGCGACTTCGTCCTCGTCGGCCTCGTCGTCCGCCGCACCGGCCTCTTCGCGGACAACTGGCTCTATATCCATAGCCCAAACGT
>JBIKWS010000452.1:0-4127 GCA_044356195.1 Cyanophyceae cyanobacterium | reverse complement strand
ATGATCCAGAAGCCGCGTCATGTTGTCGTCCACGCCCTGCACGCACGCGAGGTAGTCCTGCATGTACCGTTGATACTTCCAGCGAGTGAGTTCCTTCCCGGTGAGCGTCTTCACCGATCCGTCCGGCTGCGTCACGGCCACCTCGGTGGGGACCACGCCCCACCACTTGTTCCGCTCCGCCGGCGTCTTCAATTCTGCGGGCGGTTCCATCTTCAGGTCCCGATGCGTCAGGTTCCGCGCGATCGTCTGGTGGTTCTCCGGCAACGCCGCCGGCCGCGTCGCGTAGTCATCGAACAACGTCGGCGGCTCCGGAATGACCTTGTCCTTGAACCGTGCCCGGTTCTTCGGATCCGGGGTCCAGTCCCGATGCGGTGCCTTGTGGTGGAGCATCAGGAAGAACGGCTTGTCCTTGGGACGCGTCTCCAGGAACTGGATCCCGAGGTCGGTGATCACGTCCGTCGCGTACCCGGAAACCGTCAGCCGCCCGTTGGGCGTCAGGAAAGCAGGGTTGTTGTACGCTCCCTGGCCGGGCAGCACGATCCAGCGGTCGAAGCCGGTCGGATCCGAACCCAGGTGCCACTTGCCGACCATGCCTGTGTGATACCCGCTGTCGCGAAGGCGACGCGCCACATGATCCTGAGCCCCGTTGAAGCGGTTGAACACCGGACTGCCGTTGGCGTGCGAATACTTCCCCGTCAGCAGTGTCGCGCGGCTCGGCGTGCAGATGGAATTCACGACGAAGGCATTCGCGAATCGCGCGCCCTCGCGGGCGATCCGATCCAGCCCCGGCGTCTCGTTCACCTTCGAGCCGTAACACGACAACGCATGGAACGCGTGGTCATCGGTCATGATGAACAGGATGTTGGGCCGCTCGGCACCACGCAGGAGGAACGGGGTCAGCACCGCGCACAGCGCAAACCACCGCGGAAGGGCCATCGTCAGCTTCATGATGGGTCCAATGAACCATTCTTCCGGATGTCGGCGCAAGGGGAGCCACACAACGGTCGGAGCCAGCGCGTGAGCGCTGGGTTTCGTCCCCCATGAATAACCAGCCCCGGCCGGGGCGACAGAACCGCTTCCCACATGCCCCACCACATCCGATCGCTTCTCCGTCACCCGACAGAGCCAAGGAACGGGAATCGGATAAGCCGTAAAGCCGGGCCGAAAGCGCGGAACGCAAATCCCGCGGATTCCCGTTCGATATCCAACCAGCTTTCGACTCACCCGCAACGTCCCCGTCAATCAACGGGTTTGCCCTCCCGCCGAGCGGGTACTCCCCGACACTTGCACCATCATGCGCTCTCCTAGACTTTGCCCTTCGCCACGGCTGCACCTGCCCTGCGCTGACGGTTTCAGGCTCGGCAACGAACCACCCCATGAAGATCCGATTCCTCCGCGATCCGCGTCTGCAACGAGCCCTCCTCATCGGTCTCGCGGTGCTGTCGGTCCTCGGCGTCGCCCTGAACGTCCTCGCCTACCGCCATGCCCGCTCGATGATGCACTTCACCGCGGGCGCGATCCGTTCCGGCGCACCCGAAACGCTCGGGTTCACCGAGAAGCTGGGAGTCCTCGTGAACGGCGTCCGCATTCCACGCCCGCGCACCACCCTCCAACCGGCGGACATCGGCCCAGGCTGCACAGCACTCACCATTGAATCCGACCCGGGCATCCGGCTCGGCGCATGGCACTGCGCCGGCGCACCGCGACGTCCGATGGTCCTACTGTTCCATGGATACGCCGCGGAAAAGGGCAGCATGCAACCCGAAGCCCGCGCGTTCCTCAAAATGGGACTCTCGGTCCTGCTCGTCGACTTCCGTGGCTCGGGCGAATCCAGCGGATCCCACACCACCGTCGGATTCGAAGAGGGAGTCGACGTCGCCCGGTCCCTCGCTTTCGCCCGGACCAATTGGCCCGGGCACCCGATGATCCTCTATGGCCAGTCGATGGGAGCCGCGGCGATCCTGCGCGCCATCCACGCCCACGGGGCACGACCGGATGGCATCGTGCTCGAAGCCGTGTTCAACAACATGCTCGACACCGTCCGGCACCGATTCGAGGCCATGGGCGTTCCGTCCTTTCCGTGCGCCGAACTGCTGGTCTTCTGGGGCGGCCAACAGGCGGGGTTCGATGCCTTCAACCACAACCCGGTCGAGTACGCCGCCGCCGTGGAATGCCCGACGCTCTTCCTGCATGGGACCGACGACCCGAGAGCCCGGGTCAACGAGGCCCGCCAGGTCTTCGACGCCATCTCCGGGCCCAAACACTTCCAGTCGTTTCCGCAACTGGGTCACGAACCCGCGCTCCGGCATCACCCCGAAGACTGGCACCGCGTGCTCACCCCATTCCTGCGCACGGTCGAGTGATCGACCTCCCCCGCCCCAATCAAAGGCTCGCCATATTTCAGCCAATCCGCTTCCGTCGGCTTTCGGGCTCAGCCGCCGGTCGCCCTGCCGCATCGACAACAGGACGCCAGCGCCGGAGCCCGCGTTGCCGAGCCATGTCCACTGCCACCGATTCCCTTGAAGCCTGGATCCACTCCTGGCTGCCACGCGAAAGCCTGCGCGATCCGGCATCCGCCGTCGCCGAGCTCGCCCGACGCTGGTCCGAGCGTCACCGTTACTGGCACGGGGTCGGACACCTCCGTTGGCTGGTCGACGCCATCAAGGCCGAGTCCCCCTCCGCCGCCCGCAGCGCCCTGCTGCTGACCGCGCTGTATCACGATGCGATCTACGATCCGACCTCGGGGACCAACGAGGAGGAAAGCGCGCAGCTCTGGCTTTCACACGCTGCGCAGCCCGAGAGCCAGTCGGCCCGCCAGATCGCCGAGACCATCCGGGCCACCGCGTGGAAGACTCCGCCGGAATCCGAACTCACCCGACGCTTCTTCGCCCTCGACACCTACCCGTTGGACAACATCTGTCCCCTGTCGGAACGCGTGCGCTACGAACAGGCCATCTTCCGCGAGTACCAGTGGCTCCCATTCGCGACCTACCGCGAGAAACGCGCGGAGTTCCTCAAACGCTGGGCCCGGACCTTCCCCGACCACAGCGCCGGGACGACCCAATGCCTCGACCTGCTGGGCTCGTTGACGCCGCGCATCGCGCTGTACCCGGGTTCCTTCAACCCGTTCCACCTCGGACATCTTTCCATCCTCCGGCAGGCCGAGAAGGCCTTTGACAAGATCATCCTCGCCGTCGGCATCAACCGTCAGAAACCGGGTGCCGGCGAAGCCATGGCCGAACGTCTCGCCCGGCTCCAGTCGCAGCTCCGGTTCCATCAGGTCACCGGATTCGGCGGCCTGTTCTCCGATTACATCGGCGAGCTCGACCATCCCGTCACCGTGGTGCGCGGGGTGCGCGACGGCACCGACCTGGAAGCCGAACTGCGTTTCGCCCGCTTCCTGAACGACCTGCGTCCGGATACGCAAATCGTGTGGATCGCCGCCGAGTTGCAGCACGTCTCCTCCAGCGGCATCCGCGAACTCGAAAGCTTCAAACCCGGCGCTGGCGCCCGCTACATCCCCACCCTCGAACGGATCTATCACACGGTTCCCCCGTCGACATCGGAGGAATCCATCTAAGGTCTCCATCCATCCCACGTTATCCCGGCATGAACGCGACCGTCCTGCGCACCCTGACCTCCGTGGCCGCCGCCTGTAGTTTGGCCTCCATCGCCCACGCCGAACCCGAGGGCCCGCCCAATCCGGCCGTGCTCGCCGTCAACCAGCTGGGCCTCGACCTGCACCGCCAGCTCGCGACCCAGCCCACGAAGAACCTTCTCCTCTCGCCCTGGTCGATCCAGACCGCGCTCGCGATGACCTACGCCGGATCCGCGGGCACCACGCGGAATGAAATGGCGAAGGTCCTGCACTACGACGGCAACGAGACCAAGCTCCACGCCGGATTCCGCCAGATCTCCGAAGCGCTGACCGCCGAGGCGGCCGCCTCCGACGGCACCTTCGCCTTCAACATCGCCAACCGCCTCTTTGGCAGCAAAGGCTTCACCTTCGAGAAGCCGTTCCTGAATACCCTCGCCACCGGATACGGCGCGCCGCTGGAACCCATCGACTTCGCCAAATCCGACGCCGCAACCCGGCACATCAACGGGTGGGTCGAGCAACAAACCAA
>JBIKWS010000453.1:0-4127 GCA_044356195.1 Cyanophyceae cyanobacterium | reverse complement strand
AGTCGGCGGAAGTGACGCTCGCCGAGGGAGCCCGCGTGGCGGATCTGCTGTCGGCGGTGCACGGGCGCTGGCCGGTGCTGGAACCACTCAAGGGGTGCACGCTGGTGGCCGTGGGCGTGGATTATGCCGATCCGGAGCGGGTGCTGCGGTCGGGGGATGAGGTTTCGTTGTTTCCGCCAGTGCAAGGCGGTTGAGATGCCATGGAACGGGAAGTCATTCTGACGCGGGATCCGATCGACGAGGTGGCGCTGTCACGCGCGCGGCGATGCAGCACGACAGCGGGCGCGGTGATCACCTTTCTCGGCGTGGTGCGGGACCTCGAAGCGGGAGGTCGGATCCAGGGGTTGGATTACACCGCGCACGAGGCGATGGCACGGCATCAGTTCGGGTTGTTGATGGAGGCGCTGGCCGCGCGCTGGCCGGTGGAATCGGTGCGGCTCGTCCATCGGTTGGGTCCGGTCCTGGCGGGCGAAGCCTCCTTGTGGGTGGAGGTCGTCGCACCGCACCGCGGGGAGGCGTTTGCGGCTTGCCAATGGTTGATCGACGAGATGAAGCGGGTCGTGCCCATCTGGAAGCGGACGATTTCGTGATGGGGGCGATCCACAGATTGCACAGATTCCACAGATTGGTGGGGATGGCGGGTCCAGAGATTCGCAGGCTTCACAGTTGGATGTACGCCTCGCCCGGGAATTGGAATGGGCGGCATCCCCAGCCTGCGGAGAATCTGTGAAATCTGTGAAATCTGTGGACGTAACTCGCCGGCAATCTCAGGCCGGGATGGAGTGGTCGGTTGACGGGTGGCGGACCGGGGTCACTGTGGCGGCATGCTTCGATTGGAGGATCTGGCGGCGCTGGCGACCACGCACGCGACGGCATTGTCGGCGAAGGCCCACGGTTTTGAGTTGGGCGGGCATCGCTTTGGCGGGGATGCGGCACCGGCGTTGATGGGGGTGATCAACCTGTCGGCGGATTCGTGGTATCGGGAGAGCGTCTGCCTTTCGGCGGACGCGGCCATCCGACGGGGGCATGTGCTGGCGGCGCAGGGTGCGGCCATCCTGGACATCGGGGCGGAGTCCTCGCTGGCCCACGCGGCGCGCGTCGACGACGCGGCGCAGAATTCGAAGCTGTTGCCCGTGGTGCGGGAACTGGCGTCGGCCGGGCATCTGGTGTCGGTCGAGACCTATCATCCGAGTGTCACGCGGGCGTGCTTCGAGGCGGGAGCCAAGGTGCTGAACCTGACGGGGACGGAACGCACGGACGAAATGTACCGGATGGTGGCCGACCACGGCGGCGCGGTGATCCTGTGCCACGTGCAGGGTGCCAACGTGCGGGATGTGGCGGACTTTGATTTCGGCACGGATGCCACGGCGATGCTGTACGAGTACTTCGCGCGGCAGACGGAGGTGGCGGTGAGGAATGGAGTGGAGCGGATCTGGATCGATCCGGGGTTGGGGTTCTATTACCGCAACCTGCAGGATTCGACGGTGCGCATCCGACACCAGATGGGGGTTTTCCTGAACACCTTCCGGCTCCGGGCGCTGGGCTTCCCGACCTGTCACGCGCTGCCGCATGCCTTCGAGTGTTTCGAGGATGAGGTGCGCAGTGCGGAGCCCTTCTTTGCGGTGCTGGCGGCGCTGGGGCGGACGGATCTGTTCCGGACGCATGAAGTTCCCCGGACCCGTGCGGTGCTGGAGACGTTGAAGGTGTGGTGAGGAAACGTGGGCGCTGGTCCCGCTTCATTCCGGCACGATGCGCGGCGGCGGTGCCTTCACGAAACTCGCTTCGCGCAGGTACACGGGTGCGAGGGATGTCGGGTCGGTGTCCGATAGACGCGTTGACAGCAGGCCGGCCGCGGCGGCGGTCGGGAACAGGCGTGTCGATCCGGCCAGGTTGGAGTCTGGGGTGAACACGCGTTGGCCGCTGGCGATCCGTCCGTCGAGTTCAGCGCGGGCCATCAGGCGGATCGGTTCGGACAATTTCCCGCCTTCGGCAAGGGCCACCGCCCATTCGCTGCGTTGGGCATCGGCGGCGAGCAGCACGGGGCCGGAATCCAGTTCGGTGGCGAGGTGCGCGAGGATGTCGAAGCTGTTGACCGCGACGATGGGAAGGCCGTGGGCAAGGTGCCAGCCCTGGAGCGTGGCAATGGCTCGGCGGATGCCCGTGTAGCTTCCGGGACCGATGCCCAGGGCAAGGCGGCGCACGTGCTGGGGCGTGAGCCCTGCTTCGCGCAGGGCGGCAGCGATCAGATCCGGGGCCGATGTTGTGCGGCCGGCGATGACGCAGCTTTCTGCCAGGACGCGGCCGGCGTCGCAGACAGCGGCAGACCGTCGGTCGCTGGAGAATTCAAGGCAGAGGGTCGTCATGGGTGATCTCGCGGGTGTGTTCGTCGACGGTGCGGAACCGGAGGTGACGGATGCGCCCGCTTGGGGATTCGGGCGATTCCCAGCGCACGATCCATTCGGCGAGGGTGATCCCGTCGGGGTGATCGAGGTATTCGTCGAGGCCGGCACCGCGGATGGCTTCCGGGGTTTCGAGGCGGTAGAGGTCGAGGTGGAAGACCGGGCAACGGCCGCCAGAGTATTCGTGGAGGAGGGCGAAGGTGGGGGAGTGAACCCGGCGCGCGGAACCGACGCCCCGGACGAATCCGCGGACGAAGGCGGTCTTGCCCGCACCGAGATCGCCGCTGAGGCCGAAGACGGTCCCGGGCGGGGCGGAGCGACCGAGGGTTTCCCCGAGTCGCTCGGTTTCTTCCGGGGAATGGGTGAGGACGGTGGGCATGCCCGGCGGCATCAATGGCCGAAGTGTTCGTAGCCGCGGGGTGGCAGTTCGCGGACGCCGTGGCGGTCGCGGATGAACGCGGCCGGGCCAGCAGTGATGCGGCCGATGCAGGAGAGGCGCACATCCGGGAAACGTTCGCGCCAGCCATCCATGATGGGAACAGCGTCGCGGGCGGCGACGGTGAACAGCAGTTCGAAGTCCTCGCCGTCGGTCAGGGCGGCGATCATGGCGGGCTTGGCGAGTTCGCCTTCGCGGGCCCGGAGTCGTGCGGTGCGGCTGATGGGGATGGCGGAGCCGAGGAGTTCGGCGCCGAGGTTGCCGCCCATTTCGAGGAGGTGTCGGAGGTCGCCTGCAAGGCCATCGCTGATGTCGATCATGGCGTGAACCTTTCCGGTGGAGGCGAGCCATTGCCCCTGGGGCAGGCGGGGTTCGAATTCGAGGTGGCGTCCGGCGATGGATCCGCCGAGTTCGCCGGAGACCAGGATGGCGTCGCCGACCACGGAGCCGGAACGGAGAATGGATTGGTTGCGGGGGACGCGTCCGATGAGGGCGACGGAGACGAGGGCCTGGCCGGGATTGGTGGTGGTTTCGCCTCCGACGATGGCGACCTGGAAGCGCGCGGCGGTGCGACCCATGCCGCGGTAGAGGGCTTCGACCCAGGCGGGGTCATGCTTCGGCGGAAGGGCGAGCGTGACGACAGCCGCGGTGGGTGTTCCACCCATGGCGGCAACGTCGCTGAGGGCGCGGGCAATGGCCTTGTGCCCGACCTTCTCGGGGTCGGCGTCCGCGAGGAAGTGCACGCCTTCGACGACGGCGTCCGTCTTCAGCAGGGTGTGGAAGCCGGGATCCCCCAGGTCCAGCACGGCGCAGTCGTCGCCGGCACCGGCGACGACAAAGTCATTGGTGGGCAGCAGCGGCTTCAGCCGCGCGATCAACTCGAACTCGTGCATCAGGTGGAGGGAAGGTAGCGGAAGCAGAAGGGGGATTCGCGGGAAATTTTGGCGGGGAGAGGGGACGATGGGACGGACGGAAGCGCATCGTGCCACTGCCCCCTTTGGAATGGTTTCGGGGCGGCGATGTCCTCATCGCCCTGGGAAAGGCTTCGGAACGGCGACGAGGACGTCGCCACCCCGTTCCATGCGCGGAGCAGAGCCAAGATGGTTTCGACAGATGGAACCTCACGGATCCGGGTTTGCGGTGCGGGGGGTGGGTCTGGTTGGGTGGGTGCGTGCGCAGGGGATGGCGATTCTATGGTGGGTATTGGGGACCGGTGGTGCTCTGGATGGGGATGATCTTCTGGGGTTCCACGGATGCGTTGTCGGCGAACCGGACGTCACGATTCCTGGGAC
>JBIKWS010000451.1:0-4129 GCA_044356195.1 Cyanophyceae cyanobacterium | reverse complement strand
CGGCCTGGATGATTCGTACAAGAAGAAGAATGGTGCGGTTACGGTCGGATCCTGCCCCCGTTTGAGAATTCGACCGGGGCGGCGATGTCCTCATCGCCTCGAAAATGGCTTTGGAACGGCGACGAGGACGTCGCCTCCCCGGTCCTTACGGGGGCAATGTCCAGATGCGCCTGAAACTCATCCACCCCGCCGCGTGAGGGCACGCGGCCTACAAATTTGAAATGTGCCGCCGGGGAACTTCGATTGCCGTCTTGAGCGCGCCGCGTGGCCCGGATGAAATGCGGGCGTGCGGCGGATCCTCCTGAAGACCCAACTTTCCCCCGGTGACGTCCTGATGCTGACGGCGGCGATCCGTGACCTCCACCGGTCCAATCCCGGCCAGTTCCAGACCGACGTCCGGACCCACTTTCCGGAATTGTGGACGGCGAATCCCTGGATCACGCCGATGGAGGAGACCGATCCCGGCGTCGAGGTGATGGAAGCGCACTATCCGTCGATCGGCGAAGTGGGCCATTCGCCGCGCCATTTCGTGGAGGGTTACGGACGGTATCTTTCCGAGGTCCTGGGCGTACCGGTGCGGACGACGGCGTTCCGCGGCGATGTCCACCTCACGGAGGAGGAACGGGAGCGCCCGTCGATGGTGTGGGATCTTCTCGGAGCGCGCATTCCGTATTGGCTGATCGATGCCGGCGGGAAGTTCGATTTCACGGTGAAGTGGTGGTCCACGGAACGTTGGCAACAGGTCGTGGATGCATTGAAAGGTCGGGTGCTCTTCGTGCAGGTGGGCGCGGCGGCACACTTCCATCCGCGATTGCGCGGTGTCCTCGACTTGCGGGGCATGACCACCGTCCGGGACCTGGTCCATCTCGTGCATCACGCGGAAGGCGTTCTGTGTCCGATCACGTTTCCGATGCACCTGGCCGCGGCCGTGGAGCGTCCGGCCGGCCGTTCAGGGATCCGGCCGTGCGTGGTAGTGGCGGGTGGACGCGAGCCGTTGCACTGGTTCGCCTACCCGGGACATCAGGTGCTGCACCGTGTGGGTGCCTTGCCCTGTTGCGCCGAAACCGGTTGCTGGAAAGCGCGCACGGTGCCCCTCGGCGACCGGACGCGCTTCGATGAACCCGAGTCGCTGTGCACGGACGTCGACGCGGCGAGCGCCCTGCCCCGTTGCATGGCGGTGATCGAGCCCGACGAAGTCGTGCGTGCCGTGGAAGGTTACCTGAAGGGCGGCGTGACACGCGCCTTGAAGCCCGCCGAGCAGCGGGTCGCGGAACAGGCTCCGCGGGTCAGCACCGGCACGGCGCACGACCTGACCACGATCACGGCCTCGACCGCGCGGCTGGCGTTTGATGCCGCGGCCCGGCGGTTGCCGGAGTACCCGGGTGGGTTCGAGGGACGCGGCATCGTCCTGGTGGCGACCGGCCGGTTGTACCGTTCGAATGCGTGGATTGCGCTGAAGCGGTTGCGCGCCACCGGATGCACGCTCCCGGTGGAGCTCTGGCACTGGGGTGGCGATGACTGGAACGCCGAACACGCCGCCTGGTTCGGCGGTTTGGGAGCCACCGCCGTGAGTTACGAAGACGCCCGTCGACGCGTGGGGTCGGGATTGAGTCACCCGTGGGCCCTCAAGGTGTACGCGATGCGTTGGAGCCGGTTTCGGGAGATCCTGTATCTCGACGCCGACCAGGTGGTACTCGTGGATCCCACGTCGCTGTTCGAGGACCCGGAGTACGTCCGCACGGGAGCGATGTTCTGGCCCGATGTGGCGCGGTGGTCGCCCGAGGCGGCGATGTGGGGGTTTACCGGCCTGGCTTATCGGGACGAACCGGAGGTCCAGGGAGGCGAGGCCCTGCTCGACAAGTCACGCGTCTGGCGCGAACTGGCACTGACGCTGTGGATGAACGAACAGCACACGTTCTTCTACCGGTACATGGTCGGCGACAAGGACAGCTACCGGCTCTGCTGGCACAAGCTTGGGACGCCCTACGGGATGTCGCCGTATCCGGTGGTCGACCTGGGCGGAATCTTCCGCCAGCGGGATTCGCAGGGCCGCTGGATCTGGCAGCACCGGATCCGGCCCAAGTGGTCGCCGGACCATGACAACCCGGTGGTGCCCGGGTTCGAACTGGATGCCGAATGCCGCGCCGACCTCGAGGAGTGGAAAGCGATGGAGGCCCGCCGGACTGTGGGGAAACAGCCGGGGGCCTCGGACACGGTCCGTGTGTGTGTGTGATCGCTGCGTGCGATGGACCGTGGAAGGGGGCGGGTTCAGCGGACCGGCGCAGAACCTGCGGTGGTGGACGCTGCGGCGTCCGTGCTCACCGGTGTCAGCAAGAAGGCGCGCATCGCGCCGTTGTGGAGACCGGTACCGACGATCTGACCGGCGTTGTTGATGGCAATGGCGCTGGAGAATTCCCAGCCCGCCGCGGAGGTGGCTTCGACGATCGTGTCGAGGGTCCGGGGTTCGCCATCGATCCACACGACCGGCACGGAGGGCTGGATGTCCCACGTTCCCGGGGTTCCATAGGTGCTTGAACCGAGGATGGTGCCCGCACTGTTGATGGCGTGCGCGGAGCCGTAGTTGTCGCCAGGCAGCAGCGGCAGTTCGTAGGCGGTGTGCGCGGCGTCGTTGTCCCAGAGGATGGCGCGGCTTCCGAAGGCCGGATGGCTGGTGCCGACGGCCTGGCCAATGTCGTTGATTCCGTTCGCGACGCTGGAGCCGTCTGCCGCGTTGAACGTGCCGAGGTCCACGATCGTGCGCGCGGCGTTGTTGTCCCAGAAGCAGGCGTGCTGCCCGAAGCGGGAGTCGGAGACGTAGCCGACGGCCTGGGTCGAGCGGTTGAAGGCGAGTGGGAAGGAGGCGGTGGCCTTGTCCCGGGGGTTGGAGCTGGGCAGGACCGGCAGGTCGATGATGTTGTACTTCCCGGGCTTGCGGGTGTCGGGAACCCACAGGGCTCCCTTCCACGACGAGGTCCATCCACTGAGGCTCTTGGTGTAGAAGCCGCCGATGACACCAGCGTTGTTGATCGACAGGACGTGCGTGTTGCCGCCGTTGTTGGCGAAGAAGTTCACCGGACGGCCATTCACCACAGCCCAGCCCTGCGGGCGGAAGTTGCCGGTGTCGGCGTCGCCGGCGACCAGGCCGGTATCGCTGATGGCCGTGGCCGAGGAATAGTTGCCGCGGGTGAGCTTGCCCGTGCCCGTCATCACCCCGTTGCGCCACACGAACCCGACCTCGTTCATGTTCGCCGGGTTCATCGTGCAGTACCCGACGACATCGCCGCGGTCGTTGAGGTTGACCGGCACGGAGCCGTGGGTTCCGGCGAGGGTGCCAAGGTCGGTGACAACGTAAACCTGGGCGGCGAAGGCGGCAGACCCAAAGGCGAGCGCGGCGACAGACACAACGGAAAGATTCATGCGACGGGACTGGGAACAATTCTGGTGATCGGCCCGGTTCCGGTTTCCCCGAAAGGGCGGCGGTCGCGGCCGATGCAACTCCTTGTGCAGCGGGCGTGCCACGGATGCCACGCACTCCAGAACTTTCGGTCCCACCGCAGGGATTCCATGCGCACCGGGCGTAGCCCAGGCGCTGTTAACCACTGATTCCGAAACGCTTCCGCGTTCCGCAAAAATCTTTGGCCTGTGTGCCCTGCTCCCGGACCGCTGGTCCGGGTCGCTGACCTTCGATTGCCTTCTGGTCCGGCCGCGGAAGCTTCTCCGAACGCGTGGTCCGATGTCGGAGCGCCACCCACTGATGGAGTAACCAGGATCAGTACTGGGCCCCGGCCTGGATCCATTGGATCAGCGCGGCAAGCTCCGCGCTCGTCAGGGGTTCCTTGCCTTCGGGCGGCATGGCGTCGTCGTGATTGGCCGGCAGGAGACACGCACGGACGATCTCGGACCTGCCGGGATCACCAGGGGCGATGCCCGGCTTGCCACTGTCGCCACCCTTGAGCGCAAGGGCACGATCGTCGAGGCGCAGTCCGCCCTTCTGCTTTTCGGCGCCATGGCAGACGTAACACTTCTTCTCGAGGGCACCCTTCACCGTGGCGTAACCGACCGAAGGCCCACCCGCGGGAACACCACCCGTCGCCGGCGACAACCCCAAAAAACCACGCAGGACCTGCGG
>JBIKWS010000450.1:0-4130 GCA_044356195.1 Cyanophyceae cyanobacterium | reverse complement strand
CCCCCTTCTCCCAGCGCAACCGCGCCCTCAACCCGCCACCAGATGATCCATCAGGCCCTCGAACTCCGCATGCTGCAATCGTCGCAGGAACAGGACCACGGGATCGGACGCCGGCTTCCGGACCACCGACTCGCACGCGTCCACCAACGCCAATGGATCCAGCGTCCCGGACATCACCAACCGCTTCGCCACACCCTGCGTCGCCTCCGTCCCCGCCAGTTCCAACACCCGCGGTGTCATCCACCGATAAACCGCGTGATCCCCCACGCGACGATACCAATACCGGGCATTCCAGAAGTCCGGCTCACGACGATGAACAATCGCGTGGATCACTGCCCCTTCCGGGTCCGTCATGTCCTGTACCAGATCGTGCGCTTCGTTGTGGTGATCGTGATACAGCAGCCCCGCAGCCAGCACGCGCTCGGTGGTTTCAGGCCCAAGCCCCAGCTCCGCACACAGGCTCCGCAGGCGGACCTCGAGTTGTCGGCAGGGAACCACTCCAGCCCTGGATCGTTGATCCAGTTCTGGCAGCTCCGGCGTTCGCAACAGGTTCCAAAGGGCTGCGACACGCTCCGGCGTGGTGATACAAGTCATCGGGAGAAGTGCGTGCATCTTCCGACGCAATGAGGCGCACGTCAAATTCAAGGTGAACTTCCGCCTTGCTCCATCCTCCACCTTTCGTAGTCCTTGGGGGAACATGCAGACCGATCCGATCTCGTGAAGCCGACCGACCTGCGGGGTATCCTCCGCTACATCCCCCGGTTTCGGGAAAAGACATTCGTCATCGCCATCGATGGCGCCATCGTCACCGATGACAATTTCCCGAACCTCCTGCTGGATATCGCTGTCCTGCGCTCGCTGAACATCCGCACAGTCCTCGTTCACGGGGCATCGCTGCAAATCCGGCAATTGGCCGAGGAACGGGGTGTCACCGCCTCCAACCTCGACGGCGCAGGCATCACGGATGCCACCACACTCCAGCTTTCCCTGACCGCCGCGAACCGGCTCACCCACGAAATGCTGGAGGGCCTTTCGGCAAACGACCTCCGCGCTGCCTCCACCAATGCGGTGATCGCCCACCCCCTCGGGATCGTCGGCGGCGTCGATCATCAGTTCACGGGCAAGGTCGAACGTGTCGACACCGAGATGATCCAGGGACTGCTCCAGCAAGGCATCGTCCCGGTCGTCCCGCCGCTCGGCTTCGACGGCGATGGAAAGACCTTCCGGGTCAACTCTGACGCCATCGCGTTCTCGCTGGCCTCCCAGCTCCGCGCCGTGAAGCTCGTTTACATCACCACCGCAGACGGTCTCTTCCGGCAAGGGCATCTCCTCCGCCAACTGCCCGTCGCCGAACTCCAGTCCATCCTGGAACACACCCCGGGGGATCTCGTCCCGGAAACCCTCTCCAAGGCCCGCAATGCCGTCGCCGCCTGCGAGCATGGGGTTCCCCGCGTCCACATCATCAACGGACGCGTCGACGAAGGCCTCCTCGCCGAGGTTTTCTCCAACGAAGGGATCGGAACCCTAGTCTACGCCAACGAGTACACCCAGATCCGCCGCGCCCTGAAGAAGGACATCGGCACCCTCCTCAACCTCACCAAGGCCCCCATGGCCGCCTCGGAACTCGTCAAGCGCACCCGCGCTGCCATCGAACGTCAGGTGGCCGACTACTTCCTGTTCGAAATCGACAAGAACCCTGTCGGCTGCGTCGCGCTCCACCTGTATCCGGAACAGAACAAGGGCGAACTCGCCTTCCTGTTTGTCAGCCCTTCCCACGAGAACCAGGGCATCGGCAGCAAACTCGTCCAGTACGTCGAGAGCCGCGCCCGCGAACAGGGCCTGGCGGAACTGTTCACCCTGTCCACCCAGGCCTTCACCTGGTTCCAGAACAAGGCCGGCTTCGTCGAGGCCTCCCCCGATGACCTCCCTCCGGCTCGGCGCGAGCGTTACGACATCTCAGGCCGGAACTCAAAGGTCCTGCTCAAACGGCTCCGCTGAACCGCCCACCTCGTTCCTGTAGGCCGGGTGCCCCACCCGGCGCTAGCCCTCGATCCGTCGGCTCAAATCCCCCCTTCTCCCTCCGCCCCGACCCTATCGCCTCTACCGCAGACCATTCCCAGCCCACCCGATCAACATTCGGCAAAAAACGGGGACACCCTGCCGCCACGACTTGCCCCGCATCGACCGCAACTCGCCACATTCCAGAAATCTCCCCCTTTCGCATTCTCCGGCCTTCAATAAATGGAGGGGACTGGACGCCCGCGCATCCAAGTCATGGCGAATGCTTTGAAGGAGTGGCCACCGGGGATGTTTCCAACGAAGGAGCCGGAAACCAGCCCCCCGTCCGCATGTCCGAATTGAACACAGAAGAATGAAATCGAATGCCGCCAAACGGGTGCCGCGTCTCGCGCGGATCCTCATCGTCGATGAGCATCCGCTCATCCGAACCGGCCTGACCCACCTGTTCTCGAAGACCACCGACCTCGAAGCCGCCGCAGAAGCTGCCTCGGCAGCCCAGGCGATCTCCAGCGTCGAGCGTCGCATGCCCTCGCTCGTCCTCACCGAGATCGATCTTCCCGGCCGTAGCGGACTCGACCTCGCCAAGGAACTCCAGACCCGGTTCCCCAGCCTCCCGGTGGTACTTCACTCCAGCCTTTCCGAAACCTTGTACGCCGACCGCGCACTAGCCCTTGGCATTCGCGGATTCATCGCCAAGGCGGAGCCCACCAAGACCCTCCTGACGGCCCTGCGAGCCGTGCTGAACGGCAAGAACTGGTTCCAGTCTCCCGACAGCCCGAAAACCCGGGCCGGAGCGCAGGCATCCCCTCCATCCACTCCGCTCAGCGCCCTCACCGACCGCGAATTCGAGGTCTTCCGACTGGTTGGCCTTGGCTGCAACACCGCAGAGATCGCCAGCCAACTGCACATCAGCATCAAGACCGTCGACGCCCACCGCGAACACGTGAAGCGGAAGCTCAACCTCCGCTCCGGCACCGCCCTCAATCTTCTCGCGATCCGCTGGGTGACAAGCCAGTAGCCACGATCGCCTGCATGCAGGTGTCCAGCACTTCCTGCGTCTCCAGCGCGATCCGGGGCCAGAATGCGTCCGATGCCCCGCGGGCAACACAGTCCGCAAACGTGCGGAACATCCTGGATTCCTGCGAACCCGCATCCCGTGTCGGAGCCTCCGGGACCACCTCCACCCGGGCGGTTGACCGCATCCGGAAGTCACAACCATCGACCACGAATTGCGACTGCCGCGTCTCGAATTCCAACGGCCGGCCATCGAACGGCAGCACGAAGTCGTCAACCCGGAGGCACCCACGCGTACCGCTGAACTGCACCCACTGCTGGTCGGCCGCCGCGAAAGAACAATAGAAACCGGCCGTCACCCCTCCTTCGAACTCGAGTTCCACCGTGACCTCCGAAGGAACAGGCGCTCCACCCCCGCGCCGCATCCATCGATGACACCGCGCATGGACCCGCACGGGACGCTTCCAGCCCAGTGCCCAGAGACTGATCCGGGTGTTGTACCACCCCAGATCCCCGAGGCACCCCATCGGTTCCAATCCCGCATCGCCACGGATGTTCTCCTTTGCGAACCCATCATCCGCCAGAAAGCTGAAGGCGGAACTCACCCGACGCAGTTCACCGAAACGTTCCGCGTCATCCAATACCCGGCGCACCGCCTCCAGCCGTGAACTGTGCTGGAACATGGTTCCGTCCATGAACTGGACCCCCGCCTTGCGGCACGCCTCCAGCATCGACCGGAGCGCCACAGCCGAGCCGGCGCAGGGCTTCTCGCACATCACATGCTTGCCCGCCGCCGCCGCCCGTTCCACCCACTCCGCCCGGATACCGGTGGGCAAGGGGACGTAAACCGCATCCACATCCGACCGTGCCAGCAACGCGTCATACCCCTCGACTGCCGCCGGCTTGGACGCAAACGGGGCTTCCAAGTGACATTGATCCACGAATGCCTGGGCCCGCCCAAGGTCGCGACTGCCCACGGCCGTCACCACGCCACTGCCGGACAGCCGGATTGCTTCCCAGTTCTTCCGGGCAATCCCGGCACCACCCATGATTCCCCATCGCAATGCGTTCATCGTTTCCAACAGCACCGCCGTTTT
>JBIKWS010000449.1:0-4132 GCA_044356195.1 Cyanophyceae cyanobacterium | reverse complement strand
CCTGTTTGCCGCCCCGGCGTCCCTTTTCGACGGCACCTCCTTCACCGGATGGGAAGGCGCGACCAACTCCGTCTGGCGGATCCGCGACGGCGTCATCGTCGGCGGATCGCTCTCCGGAAACCCCCGCAACGAATTCCTCGCCACCACCCGCGGCTACACCAACTTCCACCTCCAACTCGAATACCGCCTCGTCGGCACCGAAGGCTTCGTCAACGGAGGCGTCCAGTTCCGCAGCCGTCGCATTCCGAATCCCCCCAACGAAATGTCCGGCTTCCAGGCCGACATCGGCGCGGGATTCTCCGGCTGCCTCTACGACGAATCACGCCGCAACCGCATGCTGGCGATGGCGGACACCAACCTCGTCGCACGCGTCGAGAAACCCGGCGACTGGAACCGCTACGAGATCACCGCCGTTGGCAACCAGATCACGCTCACCCTCAACGGCCAGCGCACCGCCCTCTGGCTCGAAACCGATCCCACCGTGGAAGCCGCCGGCGTGATCGCCCTCCAGATTCATGGCGGATGCAAGGCGGAGATCGCCTTCCGCAATATCCAGATCGAGGAGCTTCCCAAGCCCGCCATCCCCACCCAGGCCGAGATCCACAGCCGTTTCGGCGAGGGCCAACCCCGGGTCGTCCTACCCCCCTTCCCCAACGCCCGTTTCGAACCCGCCCCCAACGAAACCCTCGTCTTCGTCGGACAGGAAAACTTCGTCCGCGAAGCCCGCGCCGGCCATCTCGAATCCCGCCTCGCCACCGGCTTCGCCGCCCAACGCCCGCGCTTCCGCTCCATGGCGTGGGAAGCCGACACCGTCTACGAACAATGGCGCGACCTGAACTTCGGAGCCTGGACGCCGCAACTCGAACGCGCCGGAGCCACCGCGGTGGTCGCACAGTTCGGCCAACTGGAAGCCCTCGACGGCCCCACGCGCATCTCCGAGTTCATTGCCGCCTACCACCGTCTGCTCGACCAGTTCGCCCTGCGCACCCGACGCCTCGTCCTCGTCTCCCCGATGCCATTCGAGCGTCCCCTCGCACCGGACGCACCGGATCTCACCCAGCGCAATCCCGAGGTCGGGGCCTACGTCCAGGCCATCCGGGAACTCGCGCGTCAACGCGGGGCCGTGTTCGTCGACCTGTTCCGACTCGTGTCCCAGCGCCCCGCCGGCTCCCCCCGTCTCACCGACGACGGCCTCCACCTGAATGATTCCGGCCTCGCCGAAGTCGCCGCCCTGATCGCCGGCGAACTCGGTGCCGCCAACACCCCGTTCAACACCGCCGCGGTCCGCGAAACCATCATCGAGAAGAACCGCCTTTGGTACGATTGCTGGCGTCCCGCCAACTGGTCCTTCGTCTACGGAGACCGCGTCTCCCAGATCTTCGCCAAGGGTGCCGGCAACGAACCCTCCCTCAAGGAAGCCTTCGAACAATACCGGCCACTGCTCGCCGCCACCGAATCCCGCATCCACGACCTCGCCCTCGGCAAACCCGTGGCGGCCACCACGCCCACGCCCGCGGCTCCACCCGCCACCGTCGATGCCGCCGCTCTTTCCCCCGAGGAACAGCTCGCCACCTTCACGCCCGCCGACGGCTTCGACGTGAACCTCTTCGCCTCCGAACGCGACGGCGTGGTCAAGCCCACCCAGATCTCCTGGGACGAACGCGGCCGCCTCTACATCGCCTGCTCGCCCACCTACCCGCAGTCCCGGGCCTCCGCCAAACCCGCCGATTACATCCTCGTCCTCCACGACACCAATGGCGACGGCCGCGCCGACACCTCCACCCGCTTCGCCGAGGGACTGACGATGGTCCAGGGCGTCGAGCCCCACGCCGGTGGCGTCCTCGTGTGCGACTTCGACCAGATCCTCTTCTTCAAGGACACCAACGGCGACGGTCGCGCCGATGTGCGCCGCATCCTCTTCTCCGGATTCGGCGTCGGCGACACGCACCAACTCGTCAACTCCATCAGCCACGGACCCGACGGCAGCCTTTGGTTCACCCAGGGCCTCCACGCCATGTCCCGCGTCGAAACCCCCTGGGGCATCGCACGCCTCGACCGATCCGCCGTCTGGCGCCTCCGTCCCGGATCCCTGCGCCTCGACGGATTCTTCGGGGGCGGCATGGCCGGTGCCAATTGCTGGGGCGTCGCCTTTGACGACTTCGGCCAGGTCTTCCACAAATCCGGCGATCGTCCCCACGGCTACTGGACCACGCCCGGCATGGTCCGCGGTGCCAGCCCCATCGGCGGCGGTTCCACCACTTCGGCCGACGCGTCCTACGCCAACACGCCCGACCAATACCACCCGCTCGGGGCCCTCTTCGACACCTCCCCCAAGACCACCTCCCTCGACATCGTCGGCACACGCGCCCTGCCGGACGATCTTCAGGGCTGTGCCCTCATCGGCGGCTACTTCGGTGCCGTCGTCGAGGCCCACCGCTTCGAGGATAACGGTGCCGGTTTCAAGACCACCCAACTCCCACGCCTCCTCAAATCCTCCAACGGCGCTTTCCGCCCCGTGGACGTCAGCGTCGGACCCGACGGTGCCATCTACATCGCCGATTGGTTCAACCCATTGATCGGCCATTACCAGACCAGCTACGCCGATCCGAAGCGCGACAAGACCCGCGGCCGCATCTGGCGACTGACTGCCAAGGGACGCCCCCCAGTCCGCCAACCCGACCTGGCCTCCATGTCGCCGGCCGCCCTGCTCGACCAACTCAAGTCACCCGAACGCTGGACCCGCTACCAGGCCAAGCGCCTCCTCTTTGACGCCCCCCGCGCCACTGCGGTCGCCGCTGCCGACGCTTGGCTGGCTGCCCTGCCTGCTTCCACCCCGGGCCTCGAACATGTCCTGCTCGAACTCATCGGCGTCTACGAAGCCCACGAAACACCCCGCCCAGAACTCCTCGGCCGACTCCTCGCCGCCAAGGATCCACGCGTCCGCGCCTACGCCACACGCGTCGCCGGCATGTGGTCCGACCGCCTCCCGAACGGTCTCGAACTCCTGCGCCAATCCGCACGCGATCCCCAGGCGCGTGTGCGCCTCGAAGCCGTTGTCGCCGCCACCTACGCCCCCGGAGTCGACGCGATCTCGGTGGTCACCACTGCCCTCGAACAACCCCAGGACCCCTTCCTCAAGTACGCCACCCGCCAAAGCGCTCGCGCCCTCCAACCGCGGTGGGCCCCAGCCCTCGCGGCCGGCTCCCTGAAGTCCGGCGGCAACGACGCGGGCCTCCAATACCTTCGCGATCTCGCCGGTGCTCCCGCCAAACCCCGGGATCCCGGCCTCGAAGTCTACGAGCAAGGCTGCCTCCCGTGCCACCAACCCGAGGGCAAGGGCCTCCCCGGCGTCTATCCCCCGCTCGCCGGCAGCGAATGGGTCCGCGGCAACCCGGAGAATCTCATCCGGATCGTCCTCCACGGCCTCGCCGGCCCCATCCAGGTCGCCGGCATCGCCTATGGTGGACCCGACGCCGTTCCCATGCCCTCCATGGCCGGTCTCACGGACACGCAGGTCGCCAACGTCCTGTCCTACATCCGACGCGAGTACGGAGCCGGATCCCCGCCTGTCACCCCCGACCTTGTCCAACGCATCCGGGCTGCCACCACCTCCCGCACCGATCCGTGGAAGGCTTCTGAACTCACGTCACCTTGAAATGAACGCGCGTCACCGTTCCCACAAAAACAATTCAATCTCATGAAGAGGCCTGTTTTCAGGCCTTCCAACGCGCTCCCAACCCCACACGCGGATTCCCAATTGCCGCACACCTCCTGCGGACGCTAAGCCTGCGCGCCATGGGAACCGTTCTGGAGCTGATCGCAGACTCACCCCGGCACTCGGTCGCCGCCGGAACCGTCGTGCTCGCACAGGGACAGTCTGATAGCCCGTTGCTGGTGCTCATCGAAGGTGAGGTTGAAATCCTCCGCGACGACGTCCGCGTCGCCCGGATCACCGAACCCGGCGCCATCCTCGGCGAAATGTCCGCACTGCTGGGAACCGTCTGCACCGCCTCCGTCCGCACGCTCGCTCCCAGCACCTTCGTCCGGTTGGAGGATCCAGAAAAGTTCCTCCGCTCTTCACCCGAGGTCACCCTCCACGTGGCCCGACTCCTCGCCCGGCGCCTCGACTCCC
>JBIKWS010000448.1:0-4143 GCA_044356195.1 Cyanophyceae cyanobacterium | reverse complement strand
AATACGGCCAGTGCGGAAAGTACGTCAGCGACCTCTTCCCCCACGTCGGCCAGTGCGTCGACGACATCGCGTTTATCCATTCCCTGACCGCCGATTCGCCGATCCATGGCTCGGCCATGCTCCAGATGAACACGGGCAAGATCCTCTCCGGAAGCCCGTGCCTCGGTTCGTGGGTGAACTACGGGCTCGGCTCCGTCTCCGAGAACCTTCCGGGCTTCGCCGTCATGCTCGACCCCATCGGCGGCCCCATCAGCGGCGCCAAGAACTGGGCCTCGGGTTACATGCCGGCATCCTATCAGGGCACCGTCCTCCGCTCCGCCGGCGATCCCATCCTCGACCTCCAACGCCCCGCGCCCGTGTCCGCGTCCATGCAACGGCGCGTCCTCGACACCCTCCGCGAGTTCAACAGCGACCACGCCGCCCAGCATCCAGACAACTCCAACCTCGCCGCGCGCATCGCCAGTTACGAACTCGCCTTCAACATGCAGCGGCACGCGCCCGAGGCCGTCGACCTCACCCGCGAATCCGAAGCCACGCGCGAACTCTACGGCATCAACGATCCGCGAACCCAGGAGTTCGGCCGACGCTGCCTCCTTGCCCGGCGCCTCGTCGAACGCGGCGTCCGGTTCATCCAGCTCTACGCCGGCGGTGCCCACAACGACGACAACTGGGACGCCCACACCGACATCGAAAAGAACCACAACTTCCACGCGGGCCGCACCGATCGCCCCATCGCCGGACTGATCCAGGATCTCAAGCAGCGCGGCATGCTCGACGAAACCCTCATCATCTGGGGCGGTGAGTTCGGACGCCAACCCACCGCCGAATACGAGAAGGGCACCGGACGCGACCATAACGCCTTCGGCTTCACCATGTGGATGGCCGGCGGCGGCGTCCGCGGCGGGGTCAGCTTTGGACAAACCGACGAACTCGGTGCCGCGGCCGTCGAGGATCGCATCCACGTGAAGAGCCTCCACGCCACCGTGCTCCACCTCATGGGCCTCGATCCCAACCGCCTCAGCTACTTCTCCGGCGGCCTCGACCAGCGACTCGTCGGCGTCGAACCCATCGATCCCATCCACGCCATCCTCTGATCTGGAAGGTCAACACCGCCGGATCCGGATTCCGGAGAAGAGGAGTCACCCCCGAGAGCCACACCAGGCAGCGGTCACTTCCCACGGAAGAAACCAACCAACCGGACCTGGCGACCATTGGCCACGTTTATCCCCGTTGATTCCTCGCGTCGTGCATCCGGGAAACGGGCGGTGAGGACCTCCGCCAACCGCAAATCGGACACGATGCACAGTCGGGGACCCGCACCGGCGAGGAAGGCCTCCGCCTCATCGGGGTCAATGTGCTGGATGAACTGTCGGGTATGGGCCCGGAAGTACCAGTACAAGGAAGGCTCACCAAATCCCACCGACGCCACCTGGGTATCCGAGGTGAGGAAATCGCGACAGCGTTGTACCAGCGGAGGCACCGGGAAATGCCGGGCCGCGAACGAAAAACCAGCCGTGGTCAACAGGACCACGAAACCTGCCCAAACCGAGGCAACGCGAAGAAAGCGGGCTGGAGGGAAAGGCTCCTGCGCCAATCGCAGGGCGAGCCACACGCACAGGAGCGGATAGGCGGGAAGCGTGTAATGGGGCAGCTTCGTATGGACCAGCGTGAAAACGATGAAGACCAGGAGCGCTCCTCCCAGCAGGTAACTGTCCTCTGCCTCCCGATGCTTCCATGGTCGTTGCCGCCACAGTCGCGTGATGAGCATCGGGGACCACGGAAGGAATCCTGGAACCAACAACAACACATACGTCGGAAGGGTTGCCAAATAACCGAACAGCCCACGAAGGCCATGGCCCTCCATGACACCCACCGAGCGGGCCACCACATGCTTGCCGATGCCAACCGCAAAGAACTGGCCGCGCGTCGCAATCAAGGCAGGGATTCCCCAGACGGCCACAGCCGCAAGCATTCCCAGGAGCCCGACCGCCCACGTAAGGATCAAATTCCCGCGGCTACCGATCGAAACCTCCGCCGAACGTCGAGCCCACAGCCACGCCACCGGGATGATGGGCAACCAAGCAACAGGCCCTTTCGCGAGGAACCCCAAGGCCAGGGATGCAAAGAAGACAACCGCCCACGCAACCCGAGCAGATACTCGGCTCCACGCCGAGGCGGCCTCAAATCCCGCCCACCCCGAAACCGTGTAAAACAGAACCATTGCCATGTCTGCCACGGCGATCCGCCCGTGAATCTGGACCTGCAGGCACGTCGCAAACAGGAGGCCCGCCATGCCTCCGGCAGCGGCACCCGCCATTCGCCCCGCCCAGAGCGCTGCCACAGCCGCCGTCAAAGACGCACAAAGCACCGACGGCAACCGCACGGCGAACTCGGATTGGCCCAGGAGACGCATCGAACCCACCTGCAACCAGTAGATCAAAGGCGGTTTGTCGAAGCGGAATCCGCCGTTCAGGTGCGGTACGATCAGATCGCCCCGCTCGATCATCTCCCGCGAGGCCTCGGCGAAACGGGGTTCATCCCGGTCCAGCAGAGGCAGGATCCATGACCCGCACAGGAAAAGGAGGAGGGAAAGCACCCACACCACGACCACGGT
Organism: Cyanophyceae cyanobacterium; assembly: GCA_044356195.1. Classification (GTDB taxonomy): domain Bacteria; phylum Verrucomicrobiota; class Verrucomicrobiia; order Limisphaerales; family UBA9464; genus UBA6176. Next base: position 1,529 of record JBIKWS010000448.1, on the reverse strand, counting down.
CCTCAATACCCGGGTAGCACAGCTGGCTTCCTTGGCCACAAATGGCATCAGACGGAAACTTTCAGAGACAACCTCGGACGGCAAATGGCTTCGCCGTTTTCGTCCAATCGTCACCGTCCGCATGAAAAGCCGCAATGTTGGCTGGACCAGCATATCCCTGATGATCGCCTACCAACCGGCAGCTGCCGCGACCATTGATTCCCGGCCCCACCCGGAAACTCTGCGCATGGCGTTTCGAACGGTGCTCCTCTTCCTGACGGGCGCATTGCTGGTCCTGTCTCTCCTCCCGTTGGACGAAGTCCTTCGTACGATGCGCAGCCAGTCGCCCGAGGTGCTTTACCTGGCCGGCATCGTCAGCCGAAGCGGGAATCACGGCTACCTGCTGCCCGGCGGACTGCTTCTGGCGTCCATCTTCTTCGCCCTCAGGCACGTCCGGGCCGGACGTCTGGTCCTGGTCGTTCTTCTGAGCAGCCTCGTCGCGGGACTCTGCGGCACGGTCCTAAGGTCGGTGGTCGGCCGCACGCGACCGGAGGCCCGGGTTGAGCAGGGCTGGTACGGGCCACGCAAGGACGGTCAATGGATCGTGGGGCGTTACGCATACGCCGCCTTTCCCTCCGGCCACACGTCGACAGCGGCAGGCCTTGGCCTGATCCTTTTCGGCAGACGCAAGACCGCGGGGTTTGCCGGCCTCGCCTATGCATTGGCCGTTGGTTGGGGACGGTTCACGCTCGGCGCACATCGCCCCTCGGACATCGCCGCCGGCCTGGTCGTGGGCGGGATCACCGCAATGCTCCTCTGGCCGAAGCTACGCAACTGGGTGGAGCGCGTACCACAGGAGCCCGCGAAGGCCCTCGGATCCTGAACAAGGCAGCTGGAACCACGGATGGGTTTGAATCGAAGGGGAGATGGCGCGTGCCCTCTCCCCTTTTTTCCGTTTCCCGCCAAAGGCAATGGGGTCGCGTCCATAAATTGTACATTTGGCTGCGGAGGCTTTTCCGGAAGGCAAATGTAAAATATTTAGACGCGACCCCATTGAAGTCATCCCGCCGCCAGCCTCGCCTCGTGACCTGACTACGACCGCTGTAGGCCGCGTGCCCTCACGCGGCGTGTCATGGATCCCGCCGGGTGAGGTCACCCGGCCTTCAGCCGGACCGCGCAGCTTTCTGGAATCTGGTAACTGGCGACTGGTAACTCAGGCCGCATTTGCCGCGGCTTCCTGACGCGCCCGCTTCCGCGCGGCCATCCGCCGCACCAATTCATCCGCGGTCACCCCCGCCAGGATCACGGCCCCGATGATCGCGAACTCGATGTTGTTGTGGGTGGTCACCAGCGTGATCATGTTCCGCAACACCTGCATCAGTGCCGCGCCCACGATCACCCCGACGATCGTTCCCTCACCACCGCGGAGGCTGCAGCCGCCGAGCACGGCCGCGGCGATGGCGTACAGCTCGTAGAAGTTCCCGAAATCCACCGGTTGGGCGGAGTTCACATCCAGCACGAAGAGCAGACCGCCCAAGCCCGCCAGTCCC
>JBIKWS010000447.1:0-4145 GCA_044356195.1 Cyanophyceae cyanobacterium | reverse complement strand
GACCCATGGCCGGGGATCGTCGCCTTCGGGCCCCTGGCCGACGTCGATCGTCGCGACGGCGAGCGGAAAGGATTCGACGCCGGCTGGGTCGTCGAACGGGGTTTGGGGCACGATGCCGACGGAACCGTGATTGCGGACGATGACCTTCCGGATGCGGCCGGTACGCGCGGCGGCGTAGAAGGGTTGGTTCTTGTAATAACCGGCCAGGGCCGGGTGTCCGGCCTGTGCGAGGCGACGGTCCCAATTGCCGTCGAAGGTGAGGTTCTCGACTTCGATGCGGTCGATGTCCTGGAAGCGGGCGATGCGGTCCTGAGCGTTGTTGGCGAAGGGGCGTTCGTTGAGCAGGACGGTGTCCTCGGGGTGGGTGCCCTCGCCGATGATGCGCACCCGGAGGCGTGGACCGATTGAGCCACCGCCGACGTTGATCGCGGTGCGCACCGGGTACAGGCCCGGGGCCAGGCGGAGTTCGACCTCGGGATCGGACGCGTCGTTGAGGAGGCGTGTGTTCAGGTCGTGGCCGTCGAAGGCCCGCGCGTTCGCGGCATTCCGTCCGCTGCCATCGCCCAGGGCGGTCGGTGCGAGGTAATGGCGTCGGGCGGCCTCGACCGGGGTTGCGAGGGCGAGGGCAGCGATGAGCAGGAGGCGCATGGGGAGGAACGGAGGACGATCCGAGGCCCGGGAAGCGGGCGGGTGTCGCGGGTTACGCGGCGGCCTTGGGTTTTCCGAACAACCAACCGCGCGCGGCGGCCAGCAGCGCCAGGCAGAGGAGGGCAAAGGGGATCACCGAAAGCAGGTCCGAGCGCGGGCCTTCGAAGAACGGGTTGTTGGCGGTGGCCCATTGCAGGATCTGCTGGGACTTCGCCGGGAACCGGGATTCCACAAGCGCGATGAAGATGCCCGCGATGCTGCCGCCCGCGATGTAGCCGGAGGCCATGAGGACGCCCGGGCTCTTGTCGCCCTCGGCCGTGATCTGGTCTTCGGTGAGACCCTTGGCCTTGAGTCGGCGCAGGTCGAGGCGATCCACGAGCCAGCGGATCATCCCGCCGGCGAAGATCGGCATGGAGACGGCGATCGGCAGGTAGACGCCGACCGCAAAGGCCAGCGAAGGAATGCCGCAGAGTTCGAGGACAACGGCGATCATCACGCCGATGAGCACGAGTTCCCACGGGAGTTCACGGTTCAGGATGCCCTTGATGATGTACGAGACGAGGACGGCCTTGGGAGCCTCGAACTTCTGCACTTCGCCGCCGCCGGGCAGCTTGGTCACGGTGCCGTTGATGCCAGGATCGGCGAACCACACGGGCTTGCCCGTATCATCCAGCAGGAACTTGCGCGCCATGCCTCCGCCGGCGTCGACCTGGTGGTAGACCCAGTACTGGCGACCGTCGGATTCCTTCTGGTGACCGGCGAGGGACTCGCGCTTGGTGACCTCCTTGTTCGGCAAGGTGACCGAGGGCGCGCCCGTGACCTGCGCGGCCGGCACGTAGACAGTCGACGCGTTGTTCAACGTCAGCAGGACGGGTCCCAGGACCAGTGCCGAAGCGGTCGCGCCGATCAGGATGGCGAGCTGTTGGAACCGCGGCGTGCCGCCGACGAGGAACCCGGTCTTCAGATCCTGCGATGTGGTGCCGCCGTTCGAGGAAGCAATGCAGACGATCGCACCCACCGAAAGCGCCGTGACGTAGTACTCACGTCCGGTCCACTTCATCGCGAGGAACGCGAGGCAGGTGAGCAGCAGGGTGGCGATGGTCATTCCGGAGATGGGATTTGAACTCGACCCGACCTCGCCCGTAAGCCGGGAGGACACGGTGACGAAGAGGAATCCGAGGATGACGATCAGGAGCGCGCCCAGGAGGTTCATGTGGAGCGGCGTGGCGATGCTGATCAACGCGACCAGCGTGAAGGCACCGATGAGCACGAACTTCATCGGGAGGTCGCGTTCCGTGCGGGCCTGGTTGGCGCTGGCGCTGGAACCGCCGCGGATATCCGCAAGGCCATGGCGCATGCCGTGCCAGATCGTCGGCAGCGACCGGATCAGGCTGATGAGTCCTCCGGCGGCCACGGCACCGGCACCGATGTAGAGGAGGTATTCGTTGCGGACCGCGCCCGGGGACATGTCCTTGACCAGCTTGGCCGCCGCCGGAGCGAGCGGCGCGGTGAGGTTGTCACCGAAGAACTGGATCAGCGGGATCAGGACCAGGTAACTCAGGACGCCGCCACCCAGCATGACGCCGGAAATGCGCGGTCCGATGATGTAGCCGACGCCGAGCATCTCCGGGGTGATCTCGGCCGCGAGGGACCCGCCCTTGAGCGGGGCACCGAAGACAACGCCGGGGGTGTCCTTCCAGGCCCGCAGGGCCTTGCACGCGACGTTGTACAGGACCCCGATGCCGAGTCCGCCGAAGATCGTCGCGGCGCTGATGGAGCCCACCGCCCGGGTGTTGCCGTGATACTTCGAGGCGATGGCGTGGGAGTCTTCGTCGGCCCCCGCCTTCAGGACTTCGGCGCACGCCGTGCCTTCCGGGTATTTGAGTTCGCCGTGCTGTTCGACGATGAGTGCGCGTCGCAACGGGATCATCATGAGGATGCCGAGCGCGCCGCCCAGGACAGCCACGAGGGCGACACGGGCCAGTTCGAGATCGAATCCGAGAACCAGCACGGCGGGCATGGTGACGCCGACGCCAAACGCGAGGGATTCACCGGCTGAACCGGCCGTCTGGGCGATGTTGTGTTCGAGGATGGAAGCGTCCTGGCCACCCATCTTGGCCCACAGCCGGAAGAGGGTGATCGAGATCACCGCCACCGGAATCGAGGCGCTGACGGTCAGGCCGACCTTCAACGTGAGGTACAGGGAGGAGGCCCCGAACAGGATGCCCAGGAGGGTCCCGACGATCACCGCCCGGAAGGTGAACTCCCGAAGCGCCGCCTGGGCCGGGATGAAGGGGACGAAACCGCGCGCGGATTCAGCCATGACCACGGACGGTATCGGCGGGATGGTGGGCTTGGGAAGTTCCCAGTTCCTCCGTGCCTGGGTTCGGGCCGCAAAGCGGTGAAACCTCACTCAGACCTTCGGCTCGAAGCGGCGGATGTCCCTGAACTTGTCCAGGTCGCGGTCGAACGAAGCGACGCCATGCCCGAGTTGCGCGGCGCTGGCGGCCAGCCATGCGTCTGCGAAATCCACGTTGACGGCAGCAAAGCGTTGCAGGGCGCCGGTGACGACCGCGTCGTCTGCCGTAACCACGCCTGCATGTTGAATCAGGGTCAGCAGGGCATCCACGACGTCCTTCTTGTTCCTGCGGTAATGGCCGACGAGCACATAGACCGATTCGGCGACCGCCAGACCGTCGAGGTGCAGTCGGCACTCCTGACGTTCGGCCGCTTCCAGCAGCGCCGTGGCGGCTGGACTTTGCCGGGCATCGTCCTGAACAAGGAAACGGACGATCACGTTGGCATCCAGCAGCAGTTCCTTCATGGCTTCTGGCTGGCGATCCGGGTATGGCGGGCCAAGGCGGCCTGAGCGAAGGCGCTTGGATCCTTATCGAGCTCGGCAGTCGGTTTGTCCGATTTCAGGCAGCCGGCGAGTTCGCTGACGGAGCGAACCCTTCGACCAACCAGCTTGCCGTCCTCGATCTCCCAGGCGATCCGCTGCCCGACCTTGAGTGGAAGTTCCTTACGTACATCTTCAGGAATTGTGATCTGCCATTTGGAGGTAATGGTTGATGTGGCAACTGTCATGACTGCGATACCTTACTCCTTGGATATATCCTTACGCAAGTTCGGCCTCCTTACTATCGGGGGAGTTGGGGCGTTGGGCACGGGCAGAGGATTGCCTTGCAGCGGACTTCCGGACTGCGGTACCGATGACCCGATCGGGCAGCCGAAGAAACAGGTTTTTATGAGCCGATGGCGGGATGAGGCATTTGCGCGGTTTCCGGAGTTGGAGGATCGCTTGCTTCTCTGCGAGGAAGGCGGCTCCGAGTTGTCTCCCCATGATGTTTGGGAGGTCTTGTGGGAGGCGTTCTCAGAGGCCCACAAGTTGCCGAGGAACGACGGGATGATCCGGAGGGTGTACGAGTATTGCGATTGGTGCCTCGGGCAGCCTGTGGAGGAGGATCTGGCACGCAATGTCATAGACTGCTTCTTCG
>JBIKWS010000446.1:0-4150 GCA_044356195.1 Cyanophyceae cyanobacterium | reverse complement strand
CAAGTTCGAGGTCCGCATCCGCATCCAGGACCAGGAATCCTTCCTGCCCGGGATGAGCGTCACCGCCGAGATCGAAACCCGGTACCGCACCAACGTCCTCGCCGTCCCCATCCAGAGCGTCACGACGCGGATGCCAAAGGGATCCAACGCCCCGGTTGCCGCCGTCCCAGCGACCACGGGTCCCGGCGCACCCAAAGCCGATGAGAACCCGTTCGAACTCGTCGGGAACGCCCGCAAGGCCAAGGAAGGTCCCAAGCCCCTCGAGGTGGTGTTCCTGATGGAATCCGAGAAGGCCCGCATGGCCCCGGTCAAACGCGGCATCAGCGACGACACGTATTACGAGATCACCGAGGGGCTCACCGAGGGACAGGAGGTCATCACCGGCGGCTTCCGCGCCATCTCGAAGGAACTCGAGGACGGCAAGGCGGTGACCACCAGCACCAACAAGCCCGGGTTCAGCTTCTCCGCCAAGGCGTCCGCACCCTGATCGCCTCTCCAGGACCGGCCATGCCACTCATCCAGATTCGCAACCTGGCCCGGCGCTACGTCATGGGCATCGATACCGTGCACGCCCTGCGCGGGGTCTCCCTCGACATCGAACGTGGCGAGTACGTCGCCATCATGGGGCCCTCCGGCTCCGGCAAGTCCACCCTCATGAACCTTCTCGGGTGTCTCGATTCGCCCTCCGAAGGTTCCTACGAACTCAACGGCAAGAACGTCGCCCGCATGTCCGACAACGAACTCGCCGAGATCCGCAACCGCGAGATCGGGTTCGTCTTCCAGTCCTTCAACCTGCTCCCCCGCTCCGACGCCCTCCACAACGTCGAACTCCCCCTGATCTATGCGGGGATGGCCCGTTCGACTCGACGCGACAGGGCCCGGCAGGCCCTCACAAACGTCGGCCTGCAGGAGCGCATGACGCACCGGCCCAACGAACTCTCCGGCGGCCAGCGCCAGCGCGTCGCCGTGGCACGGGCCCTCGTCAATTCCCCCTCGATCATCCTCGCCGACGAACCCACCGGAAACCTCGACTCCCGCACCGGCACCGAGATCCTTAACCTCTTCGAACAACTCTCCCAGCGCGGCAACACCATCATCGTCGTCACGCACGAGGAGGAGGTCGCCCAGCACGCCCGTCGCGTCATCCGCATCCGCGACGGACTCATCGCCGCCGACGAGATCACCGAGCGGGGCCAGACCTCGGGCACCCGGACGCACTTGCCAGGCGAGATCGACACCGCATCGGCGCTGCCCGTCCTCAACGCCCCGCCCGTGATCGCTTCCTGACCGATGACACTGCTCGACGACATCCGCGAATCCACCGCCATCGCCTGGAGTTCCGTCCGGGCGAACAAGCTGCGATCGGGCCTGACCACCCTCGGCGTGGTCATCGGCATCGTGACCGTCACGATGATGGGAACCGCCATCAACGGCATCAACAGTGCCTTCCGGAAGAGCATCTCGTCGATGGGCGCGGACGTCCTTTACATCGGGCGTTTTCCGTGGATGGCCTTCCAGGATTGGCGGACGTTCCGCAACCGGAAGGAGTTCTCCCTCGCCGATGCCCAGCAGGTCGAACGGGAACTCAAGTCCGCCGTCGCAGTGGCGCCGCAGTGCGATGGAAACGGAACCGTCGTGTACAACCGTCGTCGGGCCAGCGGCGTCTGGATCAACGGCAACACCGACCAGAGCCTCGCCATCCGTGGACTCAACCTCGCCGAGGGCCGCTGGTTCACCCCGTCGGACATCGTCTCTGCGCGCCCTGTCTGCATCCTCGGCGCCTATCTGGCGGAGGGATTCTTCCCTCGGGAATCCCCCCTTGGAAAACGCATCCGCGTCGAGGACGCGACCTACGAGGTCATCGGAGTCATCGAGAAGCAGGGTTCCTTCCTCGGCGGATGGAACCAGGACAATCAGGTGGTCATTCCCATCACCCGCTTCCAGTCCGATCAGCAACGGACGCCGGACTACGTCATCGCCATCAAGGCCGCTGATCCCGCCCAACTCCAGGAGACCGTTGAGGAGGTCCGGTCCATCGTTCGCCGGATCCGCAAGGTTCCCCCGGGTAAGCCCGATGACTTCGCCGTCAACCAACAGGATGTCTTCGTCCAGTTCTTCATCGCCTTTGGTGGCACGATCGGGCTCGTCGGACTTTTCATCACCGGCCTGTCCCTCATCGTCGGGGGCATCGGCATCATGAATATCATGTTCGTCTCCGTGACCGAGCGCACCAAGGAGATCGGCATCCGGAAGGCCCTCGGTGCCAAGAAGCGCTCCATCCTCATCCAGTTCCTGATCGAAGCCGCCACCATCACACTCGGCGCGGGACTCCTCGCCATCGGCATCGCGTGGCCCGCCACCGTCGCCATCAACCGGTACACCGCCTTTGCGGCCGAGATGTCCTGGTGGATCGTCGCCATCGCCCTCACGGTTTCCGTCCTCACCGGCATCGTTGCCGGATTCATCCCCGCGCTGCGCGCTGCCCGCATGGACCCCGTTGACGCCCTCCGCTCCGAATGACCGCCATGCGACTCCTCCGCGAACTCCAGGAAAACGTCATCCTCGCGCTCACCGCGATCCGCGCCCACCTGCTCCGCTCCGGCCTCACCATCCTCGGCATCCTCGTCGGCGTCTTCTCGATCATCGTGGTCATGACCGCCATCCGCGTCCTCCAGGCCAGCTTGGAGAAGCAGATGTCCCAACTCGGCACGCACACCTTCCAACTCCAGCGGTTTCCTGCCATCCAGGTCTCCGGCGACGCCAACACCTGGCAGAAATATGCCCGACGGAAACGCTTCATCATCGGAGACGTCCGCCGCCTCGCCGATCGTGCCAGCCTCGCCTCCGCCATCTCCGTGGTCGCGCAGGTGGACAGCGCCGAGGCGATCTCCCGATTCGCCAAGACCAATCCCAACATCCCCCTTTCCGCCGTCTCGCCGGAGGCGTTCGCCACGCGAAGCTGGGTCATCGCCGAGGGCCGTGCCATCGCCGGCCCCGACTGCGACGGTGCCCGCCGCGTGACTGTGCTTGGCGCAGATCTTGCCAAGAAGCTGTTTCCCTACGGTTCGGCGATCTCGGAGACGGTGAAGTACCGCGGCATCAACTACACCGTCGTCGGCGTCCTCGAAGGCAAGGGAGCCATCTTCGGCCAGAGCCAGGACAACTTCCTCGCCATCCCCATCGACACCGCCTTTGAACGGTACGGCAAGGAACTGTCGCTCCAGGTCCAGGTCCAGGCCCGCGATGAAGCCTCGTATCCCGGCACCGTCGAACAGGTCCGCGGCATCCTTCGCGCCATCCGGAAGGTTGAACCCGGCCAGGAGGACGACTTCGAACTCATCTCCAACGACTCGCTCGTCACCCAGTTCCGCGGCCTCACCGAGAACCTCCGCATCGGCTCCGCGGTCATCTCCTCCATCGCCCTCCTCGCCGCCGGCGTCGGCATCATGAACATCATGCTCGTCTCCGTCACCGAACGGACCAAGGAGATCGGCATCCGGCGCGCCATCGGGGCCAAGAAGCGCAGCATCATGGCCCAGTTCCTCTGCGAAGCCGTCGTCCTCTCCGAGATCGGCGGCATCCTCGGTGTCGGCCTCGGCATCCTCGCCGGCAACGTCATCAGCCTTCTCCTCCGCGTTCCGCCCATCATCCCCTTCGACTGGGCCGCCATCGGCCTCATCGTCTGCTCCATCGTCGGCATCCTCTTCGGCACCTACCCCGCCTGGAAGGCCGCCAACCTCGATCCCATCGAGTCCCTCCGGTACGAGTGAGCGGGAAGTCTCCAGTTCCCAGTCCCCAGTTGCCTGCTGAGGAAAGTGAAGTTCTGGGTTCTGGGAACTGGCCTCTGGCAACTGGAAACTCAAATTGAAGGCCGGGTGCCCCCACCCGGCGTCGCCCCGCTTCAATCTCGAAACTTGAAACTTCAAACTCCCCCCGCAACTGGCACCCTCGACGCACTTCCATGAAGCGCGTTCCTGTCATCGCCGGCGCCCTCGCACTGCTCACCGGGTCCTCCGTCCTGCTCGCCGCCCCGGCGTCCCTTTTCGACGGCACCTCCTTCACCGGATGGGAAGGCGCGACCAACTCCGTCTGGCGGATCCGCGACGGCGTCATCGTCGGCGGATCGCTCTCCGGAAACCCCCGCAACGAA
>JBIKWS010000445.1:0-4156 GCA_044356195.1 Cyanophyceae cyanobacterium | reverse complement strand
GCATTTCCAGACATGCGCGACGCCGCCCGGCGCATCGGGCTGGGGGATGGAGAGGAAGGACTCCCCTGCGGTGTCCCCGCATTGTGCACACTGTGTAGCAACCCATCGCGGCTGCTGCGCCTCCCCTGGCAGGCTACTGAGCGTTGCTGGTGTCATTTCCGGTAACGAACTCCTTGGCTTTGCGAACGAAGTCATCCGGTTGCCGGGCGAAATCCTGGCTGTCGGTCTCGATGGCGAGCCGGCCGGAGTAGCCGGCCTTGCGGAGCGCCTGGAACAGGCCCTTGTAATTCGCGTCGCCTTCGCCGACGTGGGTGTCGTTGGCGACGTCGTCGCCCTTGGCGGTCTTCTGGACCTTCTTGTCCTTGAGATGGATGTCGAAGACGCGGCCCTTGTAGTCATTGAAGACCTGGGCGGCATCGAAGTTGGCGCTGGTGATCCAGCCGACATCCATGCAGACGCCGAGGCGGGAATCCCGGTGGAGGATGACCTGGCGGACGATGGCAGGGTTTCCGTAGAGGGATTTGATGCCGTGGTTGTGGACGGCGACCTTGATGTCGAACTCCTTGGCCAGTTCCTCGAGGTTGTCCCAGATGCGGAAGTCACCGGGCTCGACGACGATGAGCTTCATTCCCATGAACTTGGCAAACTCGAACAATTTCCGGTTCTCGTTCTTGTCCATGGAGGTGCCGGCGACGCCGTAGGTGTAGGCGCGGAGTCCTGCGGCTTCGAGCCGGGCCTTCTTGGCGGCGATCTGCTCCTGGGTTTCCTTTTTGTAGTCGAGGTGGTTTGGGATCAGTTGCAGGTCCTTGATTCCGTGGCGTTGGGCGAACTCGACCACCTGGTCAAAGGTCAGGTTCCGCAAGGTCCAGGTCTGGATGGCAACCTGGTCTGCAAGCCCGGCGGCAAGGCTGGCCTGGGTTGTGGCGAGAACCAACGCGGCAACCGCCGCCAGTGCGGCCCGGAGCAGGGGGTGGCTGACTTTCATGGGCCAAGGATGCGAAACACAGCCCTGACCTGAAAGCCGATTCCGGTCGCCTTGCGCGTTGAGTGCACGATTCCTGCGCCGGAGGGCTGCGCGAACCCGGGCTTCAGTTCGAATCCGGTGGATTCTTGGTGCCGGAGACCGGTTGCTCGGCGCTCGGTGCGGCACTCACTCCGCGACGTTCCGGATACGCGTTCTCGTCCGGACTCAACGGACGATGGTAATACGACGCGTAGTAGTAGGTCGTGTAGTAGTAATACGGGTTGTCGATCGGAACACCATTGACGATCAGTCCCAGGATGGGTGCTCCGCGTTGGTGGATGGTGTTGATGCCCATCTTGGCGAAGCGCATCGAGGTCTTGCCGGCCCGGACAACGAAGAAAAGGCCGTCGAGGAAGGCGGCCACGGAGAAGGTGTCGTCGATTGCCGTCAACGGGGGACAATCGAAGATGACGTAATCGAACTGGCGGCGGAGTGCCATGATCAGGTCCTTGGTACCGGGACCGATGAGGAGTTCCGAGGGATTGGACGGGCGTGCTCCAGCCCGCATGAAGAAGAGGTTGTTGACGCCGGTTTCACGGATGGCTCCGGAGAGCGAGAGCTTGCCCTCAAGCACCTCGGCGAGACCTTCCTCCAACGGTTGTTCAAAATAGCCGTGGACGTTGCCGCGACGAAGGTCGGCGTCGATGAGCAGGGTGCGGTTGCCGGAGTTCGCCAGGGTGATGGCGAAGTTGGTCGTGAAGGTGGTCTTGCCGTCGCCAGGGACGGAGGAGGTGACCGCCAGCAGTCGCTTGCTGGTGCCCTCCGGACTGAGGAGGAGGGCGGACCGGATGCCGCGGAGTGATTCCGCGAACATGGTGTGGGACTTCATGCGGGTCAGCATGAGGTAGCCCTCCTTGTAGTGCTTTTTTTCGACCTCGGGGAGCTGGCCCAGGATTGGCTCGCCCAGTTCCTGTTCGATGTGCTCCGGGTTGTCCAGACGGTCGTCGAGCTTGTGGAGGAGGAACATCAGACCCAGACCGATGACAAATCCCAACCCCACGCCCGAGATGATCATGGAGGTGCGGTTGGGTTCCACCGGGGTGGGTTCGCCCACGCCGCGGACAAGGACGGCGAAGGGTTCGTCCTCGGTGGCGATGCTGTTCATGGAGCGGAGGACATTTTCCAGGGCGTCGAGCTGCTGGATGATGCCGTCCCGCTTCTTCAGCCGTGTCTCGTATTCAAGCTCCAGGCTGTTCTTTTCAAAGACCTGGTCCTCCAGTTCCTTGATAAGGTCCGGGTAGGATTCCTCCTTTGTCCGCAATTGGCGGATCATGGCGGCGCGTCCTTCCTCGACCATGGTCAGCACCTGGCCGATCTCGGACTTGCGCTGGGCAATGCTGCGGGCCAACTCGCGCATGAAGGGATGGTTCGTGCGGAGGGTCGCCAGCTTTTCCTCGTACAGTTTCTCCTGCTTGAAGATCTCGAATCGGAGGTTCTGGTAAGCCTGGCTGCTGATGGCGTCATCCTCCAGGCTGGAATCGGCATCGCTGCGACGCTTTGTGGAGTCACCCTCCAGAACAGGGTCGATGGTGCGCGAGGCGAGTTCTTCCCGGGTGGCATTTTCCCAGAGCTTGCGGCGCGTCTGCAGCTCGAAATAGGCATTGCGGGCCCCTTCCAATTGGAGGCGGGCGCGAGCGCCGGCATCGGAGAAGTTGGCGATGTTGTTTTGGCGCTTGAATTGTTCCAGATCCTCCTGTGCGGCGTTCTTGTCGCGTTGCAATGCGAGGATGTCCCGGGTGGTGGCTGCCTGTGCCTGGCTCTTGAGGAACACGCGTTGCCGCTTCTTGTAGTCGATGAATTCGTCGACCCAGGCGGAGGCGAAACGCTGGCAGAGGTCCAGATTCGTCCCCTTGACCTCCATGATGAAGGTGTTTCCGCGTCCCGGAAGGGCCTCGAAGCGGGGTTGGACCACCTTGTTGCTGGATCCAGCGCCTTCCTGCAACCGAGCCATCACCTGTGCGATGACGATCCCGCTTTGCATGGCGGTCAGCTGGTTCTCGACCATCCGGGAATCTTCGTCGATCTGGGCCCCCCGACTGCCGGCGACGGTGACCTTTGGGGTGACCTGAAGGACAGACTGGGCCTTGAAGATATCCGGCTTGTTGATGGCCTGGAAAACCGCGATCCCGGTGCCGAGCAGGGTAAAGATGACGATGAGGAGCCAGCGTTCAGCGAGGATCTTGAAGTACCTGCGAAAGTGCAGGTAAAGATTGATCCGATCGACCAACGACGTGCCGTACCCGGGCAGCGGCGTGTTGTAGGAGGAGTACGGGTATTTCATGGATCTCGGTTGGAGGCCCTCTCAGAGGCCGAAAATGACTCTGCGCGGCACGCGGATGCGATCACCCGCCTTGAGCTCCACGTCGGCGGAGCGGTTGTTGTTCAGGAGCAGGTCATCCACGTTGACCTTGATGGGTGGAAGCGCCTTGCCATCGGGACCCACGCGTTGGATCTCGACCTTCTTGCGGTTGGCAAATTGGTTGGAGGGCAGCTTGAGCATGATGCTTGAAAGCATCAGCGGCTGGCCGTCGGGGATGGCAAACTCGCCCTGCAGGGCATCGAACACGACGACCGTGGGCACGGCGCTTTGGGTGGTGACCCCGCCGATTTCAGCCGTTCCGCCCTGCGGCAGGGCGATGGACTCCAGGTTCAGGTCGATGGTCGCGGCCACGTAAAATTCGGATTCCAGCCGTTGCTTCAGGTCTGCCCGAACCTCGGCGAGGCGCCGGCCTGCCGCCTTGACCGTCACATAGGTCGCATCGCCACGGCTCACGTTGAAGATGGCCTCGCCGGAATCCGTGATCGATGTGCGAAGCGAGTCGCTCCCTCCCACAGGATCTTCGTGGATCCGGTAGCGGAAAGCGTCCCTCGGTCGGAGTTCGCGGGCTTCCGGGTCGATCTGCAGGGTTGAGACGGGTGTGTTGGTCGTTGCCGCGACGGGAGCAGCATTCGTTGTTGCCGGTGGATTGGAGGGGGCAACGGCGGGGGGAGGGGTCTGGGCAAAACCCAGGAGGGAAACGCCGAGGGCGGCTCCGGCGGCCAAACAGGACTTGAGGCGAGGGTGAATCATGAAATCAGAAGCGGTAGCTGACGCTCAAGGTCACGGTGTTCAACGAGAAGGAACGCGCCTCG
>JBIKWS010000444.1:0-4158 GCA_044356195.1 Cyanophyceae cyanobacterium | reverse complement strand
TCGAACTGCCGCCACCGAGCCCGACGAAGAGGTCGATGGGGGCGGAGCGGGCGATCGCGAGGCAGCGGGCGACGTCGACAGTGGTAGGGTTCTCGCGGACGCCGTCGTCGATCAGCACCCGGATGCCGGCTTCTTCAAGGGACGCGGTGGCGCGACGCGCGTGGCCGGCGGCAACGATTCCGCGGTCGGTCACGAGGAGCGCGCAGGTGGCACCGAGTTCCCGGGCGAGGGGACCGAGGCGGGCAAGGACACCGGGGCCAAAGACGATGCGGGTGCGGGGTTGATGATCGAACGCGAGGGGGGTGGTGTCCGGCATGGGCATCATGGGGGCCGAGGGTGGGTGTCGCGCTCGATTCTGGATCAACTGGCGGAGGCGGGGAGGAGCAGTGTCTGGCGGGTTCGGGCGTGCCGTGCGCGGAGTTCGTGGATGGCCTGGACGACCAGGGGCAGGGTCATGTCGTGGACTTCGAAGCCGTCGCCGATGTCGTGGAGGAGGGTGATGGTGAGTTGGCCGCCGAGGTGTTCGCGGAACTCCTCAAGGCCCGCGGCGACGAGGAGCTGGCCGTCGGTGTCCTCGTGCAGGAGTTCCGTGGAGAACAATTCGAAGCCGAGGCGTTCAAGCAGGCTCAGGATCCGCTCGGCGGGTTGCGGAGCGAGCAGCCCACGGAGGCGCGCGTAGATGACGTCGAGCGCGATGCCGATGGCGACCGCTTCGCCGTGGCGCAGTCGGTACTCGGAGAGTTGCTCCAGCTTGTGGGCGGCCCAGTGGCCGAAGTCGAGGGGGCGGGCGCTGCCCATCTCGAACGCGTCGCCGGAGGTGGCAATGTGGTTCAGGTGGAGTTCCGCGCTGCGCTGGATGAGGCGCTTCATGGGCCCGGGCTCGAAGCGGGCGAGTTCGGCCGCGTTCTGTTCCAGCCAGTCGAAGAAGTCCTCGTCGCGGATGCAGGCAACCTTCACGGCTTCGACATAGCCGGCTCGCTTGTCGCGATCGGACAGGGTGGCCAGAAGGTTGAAGTCGTTGAGGACGGCGAAGGGCGGGGCGAAGGTGCCGATGAAGTTCTTTTTGCCGAAGGCATTGATCCCGTTCTTCACGCCGACACCGGAATCGTCCTGGGCGAGCGTCGTCGTGGGCACGCGGATGTGCCGGACACCGCGATGGGCGGTGGCGGCCGCGAGGCCGGCCATGTCGAGGAGGGCACCGCCCCCGATGGCCACGACGTAGTTGTGGCGGTCGATGTGGTGCCGGTCGATGTGCGCGTGGATCTCGGAGACGCGGAAGTAGGCATTCTTGACCGATTCACCCCCGACGATCGAGATGGGGGGGCAGACCAGTTCGATGACGTCGTTGTGTTCCGCGCAGTAGGACTGGATGGCGGGAACAAGCATCGGTTGGGCGACGGCAAGGGCCTCGTCGATGACGATCAGGACCTTCGCCCGCCGGAGCGATCCGTGGTGGAGGGCTTCGGCGACCACGTCGCGGAACAGTGGATTGGCGGCGGCGAACAGGTTTTCTGTGAAGTGGACCTGATGCCGCCACTGGACGGTGATGTTACGTTCGATGACCGACATGTGACCTTCGCGAAAAGTTGGGGCTTCGGACGTTGGTGGGCTAGGCGATATTTGAACCACTTACAGCGTCCAGCCACCAGGCGGCGGTCCAGGTCTGACCGGGTTCGAGGACGGTGATCTCGCCGGGTTGGGCGCGGCTGAAGGCGTTGGGCAGGGCGGACCAGGGTTCGATGCAGAAGAAGGCGTCCTTGGGCGCGCGCGACCACAGGGCCATCCGATCGAACGCCGGGGCGTCTTCCCAGTTCAGGATGAGTTCGAGGCCGGTGCGGAGGTTCGCCAGTCGGCATTCCTTCATCGCAAAATCGCCCAACTGGATCGTGGGACCGTAGTCGCGATCCAGCGGCAGGTCCGCGCTCGGGAAGGGTTCGGTGAAGTATTCCTCCGAACGTCCGATGGGGTTGTAGCGGGTGGCCCGGGGGCATCGGACCACGCACTGATCCCGCGGACCGGGGACCCGGAGGTAGGGGTGGATGCCGAGGGTGAACGGCATGGCAGAATCCGAGAGGTTCAGGACTTCGTGGCGCGCGTGCAGGCGTCCGCCGACGAGCGAGTAGATCAGCCGGCAGCGGAATTCCCACGGATAGACGGCCAGCGTGGTGTCGTCGTGGCCGAGGTCCACCGTCACGGAGTGCGCCGTCTGTTCGGCCACCTTCCACGGTGTGCGACGGGCGAATCCATGCTGGGGCAGGGGAAATCGAAGTCCCTTCCACTCGTAATGATGATCGGCACCCGGGAGATGGTTGAAGCTCACCATCGGGAACAGGATCGGGTTGCCGGACCACATCTCGCGCGGATACCGCGCTTCCACCTCGGGATCGTGATGGATGACTTCCACCCGGCCATGACCCTCGACGGTACGGGCGTATCGGGTGAGCCATCCGCCGAGTGTGGGTTGGACCACGGCTTCGGCGAGTTCGTTGGCGAGGTGGATCTTCATGGGGAAAGGGTCGGGGACGAACCCAGCTTGGCGTGCGCCTGGGCGTCGAAGGCGAAGTAATCGCAGGTCAATTCCTCACCGGCGGCGATGGGGCGGAGCGTGACAGTGATCTCGGGATCGGAGGCCTCGGTTGGGACGCCCGTGTTCGGGGCGTCGGCGTGGTTCATGAAGCAGGCAAGGTCGCCGCTCAGGATCCAGTGGGCATCGTCCCGGCGCATCCACGCAAAGTGGCGCAGATGCGCCCGGGCGATGGCAGGAAGCGCTTCGAAGTCCCGGGGCGCGAAGGCCTGGTCGAACCCAGGCTGGAACCGCCACACGGGAGTCCCCGCCGGGAGGTCCACAGCAGCGAGGAGCCCGTTGCCCTCGATGGCGCTGGGACCGACCCGGACGGGGATGAGGAGCATCGGTGGGATGCGCGCGGTTCAGCGCGTGGGGGAGTAGTCGGTGGCGGCGAGGAACAGCGACTTGACGCCGCCAGGGGCGGTGAGCGAGCCACCGGCGTTCTTCTCGCTGGCTTCCCGGGCGGACTTCCACGCGGGATCGGCGCCGAACGCCGAGAACGAGGCCTTGGCCGCGGCCTGGGAGGCGTGGGTGAGGAAGTACATCAGGGTGACGTCCGCCTCGGGTTGGTCAGACATCTTGTGGAAATAGAGCCAGTTGGTCATGCCGTGCTTGGCGAACAGCTTGACGGTGTGGTCGCGGAAGCGGGCGTCGAGGTTCGGCAGGAGTCCCGCGGGCGTCGTGTAGGTGCGCAGCTCGAACACGCCGCCCTTGGAGATGTTGCCCTTGCCGTGGGCGGGCGAGTAATCGGTGCGGATCAGGAACGGGTTCTCCGCCTTCGAAACCAACGCGCCGTTCGCTTCGGAAGCCTTGTAGGCGGCCTTCCAGTCCGGATCGGCAACGAAGGCGTTCCAACGGGTTTCACGCGCCTCCCGGCTCGGATACCGGAGGAGGAAGAAGAGGCGCTGGTCGGCCGTGTCCACCGGCATCCAGTACCCGACGCTCTCGATGCCGTGCTTGGCGAACAGGCGCAGGGTGTGGTTCCGGAAACGGTTGTGCAGCGACTCCGCCTTGCCGGGCGCGATCGTGTAGATGCGCATCTCGTAGATGGACTCTCCGACGGCCGCCCGGCTGCCGACGAGGGGATCGCGGTGGGGCTGATAGGACGCGCAACCGGTGATGGAGAGGGCACCGGCCGCAGCCGACGAAGAGACAAGGAATTGCCTGCGATTCATGATTCTCTGGATTGGGTGCCACAGGCTGTCGAATGGTCAAAGGGAAAGATCGGGGAACGGGGTTGGGGGCGCATTTTGATACTGCCCCCGCATGGAACGGGGTGGCGACGTCCTCGTCGCCGTTCCCAAGGCGATGAGGACATCGCCGCCCCGTTCCCATTCTCAATCGGGGGCAATGTCAACATGCGCCCCGACCCCATTGTCTCCCTCTTTGGCCTTTGCCTGTGCCGGGCGGCGAAGGCACTCTGCTGCCATCCATGTACTGTCGCCTTTTCACCCTCCTGATGGCCGTTCTCCTTCCGGCCGGCTTCGTTCACGGATCGGACGCCCGTCCGAACATCGTGCTCGTGATCGGGGAGGATATGGGACCGGACACCGGTGCGTATGGTTGCAAGGATGCCATCACGCCGAACATGG
>JBIKWS010000443.1:0-4169 GCA_044356195.1 Cyanophyceae cyanobacterium | reverse complement strand
GGTCCGGCGAACGTCCTCCTGGACCTTGCCACGCGGCTTGTCTCCGCGGGCAAGGACGGCTTCGACAAGAACGGCCGCCGCGCGGCTGCGGGAACGATCGACGCGAAGCGCCTCGACGCCTGGCTCCGCCATCCGTTCTTCCGCAAGCGCCCGCCCAAGAGCACCGGACGCGAACTGTTCGGCGAACCCTTCCTGCGCGGGATCCTGGCCAACTGGCCGGAAGCGACGCGCGACGACGGCATCCACCTCCTGGCCACCCTCACCGAACTCACGGCCCGCTCCATCGCCGAGAACTACCGCCGCCACCTCCCCCGGCCTGCCTCCGACGTGCCTGTGCGCGTCATCCTCGCCGGCGGCGGCGCGGCCAACACACACCTCGTACGTCGCATCCGCGCGGCGTTGGAACCGATCCTGCCCAACCTCACCCTCGCCACCTCCGACGACTGCGGCTGGCCGCGGCAGGCCATTGAACCCGCGGCGTTCGCCCTTCTTGGGGCCGCGCATCTCCTGGGTGTTCCCGGCAACCTTCCCGAGACCACAGGCGCGACTGGACCGCGGATCCTCGGCCAGCTAACGCTACCCCCGCCGTCCATCCCGTCCGCGCAATGAAGTCCGGCCATCCAGCACAGAAGATCCTCTTTGGCATCGCCGCCCTGAGCGGTGTGCTCGCGCTCGTAGGCGTCCTCGTCGGCAGCCTGTTCTTCAAGGCGCTGTCGATGAACATGGCCTGGATCCTCGCGATCACGCTGCCGGTCTTCATCCTGTCCTGCATCGCCGCCAGTGCCCTCTTCCTCCTCATCCGGATGTTCCAGGGCGACGGCCTCGGCAAGCCCTTCATCCTTGCCGCCCTCGTCGTCTTCGTCGGATACGGCGGCCTGGCCGCCCTCCAGATCGTCCGGAGCCGCGCTGCCCGCAATTCCCCACGCCAACGCAGCGAGACGGAACTCGCCAGCCTCACCACCAACAGCGCCGTGTTCTTCGATCGCGTCCAGCAACTCGCCCCCCTCGACGACGCCTACCGCAACCAGACCGAATCGCTCGTCGGCTACCAGGCCTTCCGCCGGCCCAACCCGGAGTTCGCCTCCAATTACTTTGCCCGCGGCACGACCAACATCCCGCCCGGACCGTGGATTGCCCGCAGCCTGCTGTTCGGCATCCAGGAACTGAGCCCCGGATCGGATCCCGCACGCCTCACGAATCTCGCCGCCGTCCTCCAGATCGTGGAACGGCATCAACCCGTCCTCCTCCGCGCTCCCTTCGTCCAACGCGAACAGACCAACTCCCTGCGCGGCTTCGTCGAGGAGGACGCCCGCACCGGAAACGCCCCCGACCGCCACGCCGCCGTACTCACCCTGCTGCCCACCCCCTCCAACCGCTGATCCTTTTCCAATCCCATGAACCTGCATCTCGCACTCAATCCCGCCTGGACCGATGGCTTCGACCTGATCCGGGGCCACGTTGAATTCACCGCGGAGGAACAGGCCCTGGGCCTTCCCGCCACCATCCCGGTCACCGGCCTGACGGGCCTCGAACCGGACTTCCTTTCCGGAGAAATCTGCCTCCAGTTCCCGAAGCTGGACGAAGGGAACTTCCCAGGGCCGGAACCCTGCCGAAAGATTGTCGTCCTCTCCGACGACGAGGAGATCGAGGTGCTGGACGAGGAAATCACCGAACCCAACTTCGGGCGGTTCGCCGAACATTTTCCCCGGCTCTTCACCGAGCAGCACTGGAGCCAGATGTCCGAGATCTATCGGATCGTCCGCACCCACATCGCCGAGAACTGCGACATCCATGATTTCTACTACCTTCCAGACGTATTCCAGCTTCACCTCGACCTCGCCCAACCCGAGAACGACGACCTGAGCCTTCGCGACCTCTGCGAATATCCACTCGCCGCGGGAAGGTTGGATGGAACGCTGTGGTTCATCGACGAAACCTATTTTCCCTCCCGCAAATCCGGCCCCCTGGTCGTCAACGTGGAGTTTCGGGTCACCGCAGACGGACTCGACCCCGATCTCACCGACGATCAATACGAAGCCCTCAGCGACGACCCGGAGGGACATCCCGAGTTCTACAGCCCCTCGGTCCGCCTCGCGTGGAATCTCGACTCCGGGGAGGTGACCGAGCTCGACCGAAACAAGACCGACCTCCCGATTGCCCGCTTCCTCGACCTCCTCCTCGAGGTCATCCCTGACGCCCGCGAACGCTTCCGCCGGCGCCACCAACACCTCGTCGACAGCCTCGCCAAGGCCCCGGCCATGCGGGAGGTCCAGAACGCCCGCTTCGATACCGACGACGACTTCCAGGAGTTTGAAGCGCCGGGAGACCGGTTCAATCCCATGTCGATTCCCCCGCCTCCGCCCGGACCCGCGCCCATCCTCCGCGCCGCTCCCAAGGTCGGACGCAACGACCCCTGCCCCTGCGGCAGCGGCAAGAAGGCGAAGAAGTGCTGCGGAGCCTCCTGAGGGCCGGGGGGCGCTTCTTGACACTGCCCACAGGCAACGGGGTGGCGACGTCCTCGTCGCCGTTTCAAAGCCATTCCCAATGGCGATGAGGACATCGCCGCCCCGGCCACGTCCTACCGGTTGAACGTTATCACCCCGTTCCCGCAATCGGACGCCAGTCGAGGAACTTCAACCGCACGCTCCGGCGTCCGTTGTACTCGTTGAACTCGGGCACGGCCGCCAACTCGAAATCCCCCGTCGGCACCATCCGGTCCCCTGCGCTCCACCACACGCACTCGAGCGTTGCCCGTCCGTCGGTCACCGAGAACCGCCAGTGCTGCTGGTCCTTTCCGATCCGTTGCGGCGGGCGCGCATGCCGCAGTCCGGGGATGCGCAGATGCACCGCCGGATTCCCCTGACCAAATGGCTCCAGTTTGCCGAGTTCCGTCACCGCCGCCTCGGTCACGGCCGAAAGCGCTGCCGTCGCATCCAATCGCAGCGCCGGCGTCAACTGCTCCACCGCCAGCGTTCCGCGGGCGATCCGGTTCATCCGCTCGCGCAGGGCGTCGACCTGCGATGGATCCACGCTGACCCCGGCAGCCATCGCATGGCCGCCGTGCCTAAGCAGGAGATCGTCGCAACCGCGCAGGGCCGCCGCCAGATCGAACCCGGCGATGCTCCGGCCCGAACCACGCCAATCCTCCCCCTCGCGTCCAATGATGAGCGTCGGCCGATAGAATTCGCGCAGGACGCGGGAAGCCACGATGCCCACCACCCCGATGTGCCACGCATCACACGCCTCGACGATGGCGTAATCCCGCTCCGGGTTGAACCGCGCGCGGACCGCAGCGATGGCGTCCTCGGCCATCTTCTTCTCGATGGCCTGACGCTCCCGGTTGCACGCGTCCAGCGCCCCCGCAAGCGTCCCCGCCCGCGTGGCATCGGACGTCAGCAAGAGATCCAATGCCTGCTTGGCGGATTCGAGCCGGCCGGCCGCATTGAGACGTGGACCGAGTTGGTACCCGACCTGATCCACCCGGACCACATCACCGACACCGGCCACTTCCTTCAACGCCCGGACGCCGACCCGCCGCGTGGCACCAAGGCGCTGCATGCCGACGCTGGCGAGGATCCGGTTCTCACCGTGGAGCGGAACGAGGTCAGCGATGGTCCCCATGGCAACCAGGTCGAGGGCCTCCCGGATGTCGTAGGTGGCAAACCCCGGTAGACCACGTTGCCGTCCTTCCTTGAGCAGCGCGTGCCCCAGTTTGAAGGCGAGCCCGGCGGAACACAGCTCGTGGTCGAGGCTTCCCCGCTGAGGGTTCACGAAGGCCACCGGTTCCGCCGGCGTCTCGCCGGGTTGGTGGTGATCCAGGATGATCACGTCGACCCCACGCTCCCGCAACCACGCCACCGGCCCACGGGACGTCGATCCACAATCGACGGCCAGCAACAGGCCACAGGGATTCTTCGCATGGCAGTTTTCGACGGCCATCTGCGTCAACCCATACCCCTCCGTGAACCGGTCCGGAAGGTATTGGGCCACGGTCCACCCAAGCGTCCCCAGCAACTCGCTCAACAGCGCCGTCGAGGTCACACCGTCGACATCGTAATCCCCGAACAACACCACCCGCTCGCCGCGTTCCCGCGCCTCCAGCAACCGCACCACCGCCCGGTCCATGTCCGGCAGCCGGAACGGGTCGGCCAGGTCCTTGAGGCGCGGTT